>NZ_CAXAUM010000017.1:0-77142 GCF_963972555.1 uncultured Roseovarius sp. | reverse complement strand
ACCACCGACACGAGGATTTTCAATCCACTGCTCTACCCCTGAGCTACCCGGGCATGGGAGAAGGCTGAGCCTTCGGGTGGATGCGTTCTAGGCGAGCGCGGGCGGGGTGTCCAGAGGGTATGAGTAAAAATCAATGGGGTTTTTTCAGCTCTTGATCCAGAGCGTCGAGAGCCTCTTCGAGATCAGCGGGATCGGTGGAGGGCACGGCGTAATCGCCGCCAAACCATTTGCCCAAATCCACATCAGCGCAACGCCGCGAGCAGAAGGGGCGATAGCTGGGATCGGTCTTTTTCTGGCAGATCGGGCAGGTCACTTGAGCAGGTCCGTAAGGGGCTGGCGATCGCGTTTGCGTTGTAATTCAAAGTGGCCCAAGGGCGTCCAGCCCGCAAGGGTGGTTTCGGTCGTGTCCTGACGCAAGGCGGCGCGGAGTGCGGATTCGAAGGTGCGGCGGTCCTTCTTGGGCATGGGGGCGAGGTCGAGTGTAATCTGACCGCCAAGACCGCGTAGGCGCAATTGGCGCGGCAGGTCACGGGCCATGTTGATATTTGCCTTGAGCCCGGCAGCAAGGCTGGCGTCGCCGCCGGTGTTGACATCCACGGCCACAAGCGCGCGGGTGGGTTCGATGTAAAAGGACGCACCACCGGGCAAGGGGACCAGGGGATCGCGCAAGGCGTCGAGTTGGTCGAGCACGCCGGTTTCGGAAAAGGAGCCCGGATCGGTCAGCACATCCGCCGGGTCCACCCAATCGCGCCAGGCGAGGGTATGAGGGCCCTCGCCTTCGGTCAGAGTTTCGGGCTCGGTTCCCGTGGCATCGGCGAGCACGGCCTCGGCCAGATCGCGCATGGCGCGAATATCCTCTGCAATATCAGAGGCCTCGGCGCTCTCGCAGGCGGAGCGGAGGATCAGGCCCATCGGGCTGTCGCCCATCTCGGCATGGGCGATTTCAAGGAGGGAATCGCGCAGGTTCTCATCCTTGATGGAACGAGAGATATTGAGGCCCGGTGCATCCGGAGTGATGATGGCATAGCGGCTTTTGAAGAGAAGCCGGGTTGTGACCGGCAGCGCCTTGCCCGGTTCAGCATAGCCCGTGACCTGCACCAGCAGAGGTTGACCGGGGGCCAAACCCTTGACCTGGCGCAGAAAAGCGGATCCGTCGGGTGTGCGCAGGAACATGCCGCCTTGGCCTTTGACGGGGCGATCGGCGATGGCGCGGTAGATGGCACCGGGGCGCGGCTGATTCGAGTCGATCAGCAGGTCTTCAAGCCGCCCCCCCACAAGCAGGGCTGCGGCCTCGGCACCGTTCAGATGGTCGAGCGCGATGGTGCGCAGGGTCATGGGATGTCCTTCCAGAGAGGGTAACCTGCGGCGCGCAAGAGGTTTGCGGTCTCGGCCAGAGGCAGTCCGACGACAGCGGTGAAAGAGCCCTGAATCCAGGGGATTAGCGCGCCTGCGGGGCCTTGGATCGCGTAGCCGCCGGCCTTGCCCTGCCAGTCGTTCGTGGCAAGGTAGGCGTTGAGCTCCTCATCCGAAAGGCGCTTCATCTGCACGGTGGTCACGACATCCCGCTCCCATATCCGCGCGCCGCGCCGGACCGCCACGGCGGTGATCACCCGGTGCCGCCGCCCAGACAGGGCGAGCAGGAATTGTGCTGCTTCGCCGATATCTTGCGGTTTGCCAAGGATGCGGCGACCAAGCGCCACGGTGGTATCGGCACAAAGAACGATGTCATCGTCCTCGGCCTCAACGGCCCACGCCTTTTGCCGCGCCATGCGGGCGCAATAGGGGCGGGGCAATTCGGCCTTGGCGGGGGTTTCGTCGATCTCGGGTGGGCGGGTGTCATCCGCGACCACCCCGATCTGCGCCAGCAGATCGCGCCGGCGCGGGCTGCCGGATCCGAGGATCAAACGCATTTAAAATCAGTCGCTTACTTGAAGCGGTAATTGATCCGACCCTTGGTCAGATCATAGGGGGTCATTTCCACCTGAACCTTGTCGCCCGCGAGAACGCGGATACGGTTCTTGCGCATTTTGCCTGCCGTATGTGCGATGATCTCATGGCCGTTTTCAAGCTCGACCCTGAATGTCGCGTTGGGCAGGAGTTCCTTGACGACACCGGGAAATTCGAGCGTGTCTTCCTTGGCCATGGTCTCTCCTTGATGTGGCGCCCCGCCGTTTTGCGGAACGCGCTAGTAAATGCGCCTGTTTTGCGCGGTTTTCAAGGGTCTAATCACCGCAGTCGTTCAGATGTGACCATGACGTCGCGCCCCTGTTGGTCATCCCAATGGCGGCGGTTGAGGACAACGCCATCGGCGCGGACGTGGGCGATGCGGTCCAGATCGACATCGGCATAGGTCCAGCCGGGGCGGTTGAGCGTGCCCTCGGCAAGGACGCCCGTGGCCGGAAACCCTGTATCTGGGGGTCCAAAGACGCCACCCATACCACAATTGGTATCGACCGCCGGGGACCAATCCGCGGTGCCCACGGTCGAGGCCATGACGGTCACGCATTGCATCTCGAGGGCGCGAGCCATGGCACCGATCCGAACGCGGGAATAGCCGGTCAGCGCCTCGGTGCAGGAGGGCACGAGGATCAGGTCGGCATCGGCCAAAGCCTTGCCCAGCAAGGGAAATTCGCTGTCGTAACAGATCAGGATGCCAATTTTTCCAAGGCTCGTATCAAAGAGGCGCAGGGGGCCGCCGGGGGCGACATGCCAGTCTTCGCGCTCGAACCGGGTCATGATCTGCTTGTCCTGCGCGCCGCGCGCGCCGTTGGGGGTAAAGAGCATGGCGCGGTTGACGGGGCGGGGGCCAAGTTCGGGGTCAAAGACCGGGGCGGAGGCCCCCAGGATATGCAGATTGTGGCGCGTCGCTAGCTCGGCGTGCAGATCGTAAGCCTCTGACATCACGTCGGAAACTGCGTGCAGCGAGCGTTCGAGATCGCCGGCTGCCTCAGCCCCGGCGAGCGTGGCCAGTTCCATCGCGCCGTATTCGGGAAAAACGGCGAGATCGGCCCCGTTGGCGGCGGCCTCGGCCACCCAATCGGAGAGTTTGCGGTGGTAATCGGCCCAGGAGGCGAGCGCGTCGAGCGGATAGGCGGCGGTGGCGATTTTCATGGGCGCGCTCCGGGCTGAGGTCTGATGTAAGCTTTGTAAGGTCTTGCAGGTGATTTTGTAAGGTCCCGGATTGGGTTTGCGCGCAGCGCGCGCCGGGCGCAACGATTTCTTAACCCCTGTCTGGCAGGGTGGTCGGATCAGGCAAGGCATGAGGCGGGCGATGTATGACGAGATGCCGATCAACCGGGTGCGGACCCTGCTGCGCCGGGTGGTGGATCATCTGGCCGCGGGCGGTCAGCGGGTGATGGTTCTGCGCAACGGGGTGCCGGTGACGGGCCTTGTTTCGGTCAGCGACATGAAGGCGCTGGAGACGGCGGATCAGGCACGAATGGAGCATCATGCGCTGAGAGCGCAGGCGCGGTTGCGGGACATCGGCCTGTTAAAGGCCGGGCTTGATTCGGCGCGCTACGAGGTCAGGGCGCGGCACGGCCCGCCTGATACCAGGCGATGAGGGTGGCGCGCTCCGCAGGCTCCATCGCGGTGAGATTGGCGGGCGGCATGGCGGTGCTGAGCCCGGCATGAAGATAGAGCGCGCGGGCCTGACGGGCGAGGTCGGCCGGGGATTCGAGAATCACGCCCTTGGGGGCGTGGATCAGGCCGGGCCAGAGCGGTTCGGCCGCGTGGCACATGGCACAGCGCAGGGCGACAATCTCTTGCACCGTGTCAAAGCCGGGGGCCTTGGTCAGGCGGAGCTGGGCCGGGCTGAGGCTTGCGGTTTTCGACGGAGTGTCTGCGTTGGTTGAGGCGCCCAGTGTCGAGAGCCAGACGATCGCGGCGAAGATCAGCGCGGTCACGCCCCAGGCCCACCAGGGCCGCCCGCGCCGGGCGTGCAGCGTGTTGAAGAAATGCCGGATGGTGACGCCCATCAGGAAGACAAGAGAGGCGATGAGCCAGTTGTAGGGCGTGGCAAAGGCGAGCGGGTAATGGTTGGAGAGCATCAGGAAGATGACAGGCAGGGTGAGGTAATTGTTATGGGTCGAGCGCAGTTTGGCGATCTGGCCATAGCGCGCCTCGGGGCTGCGCCCGGCGCGCAGATCGGCGACCACGATGCGCTGGTTGGGCATGATGACGAGAAAGACATTGGCAGTCATGATCGTGGCGGTGAAGGCGCCGAGATGCAGCATCATGGCGCGGCCGGTAAAGACCTGCGCATAGGCCCAGCCCATCGCGGTCAGCAGCGCGAAGAGCAGGAGCATGAGCAGGGTGGGCCGCGCGGCAAGCCGCGACTTGCAGAGATTGTCGTAGATCAGCCAGCCGAGCCCCAGCGAGCCCGCCGAAAGGACGATGCCCTGCGTCGGGCTGAGCGGGCTGTCGGCACTGAGCAGGAAGAGATCGGCAGAGGCCCAATAGACCA
The DNA here is from genome assembly GCF_963972555.1 of uncultured Roseovarius sp. Taxonomy (NCBI): domain Bacteria; kingdom Pseudomonadati; phylum Pseudomonadota; class Alphaproteobacteria; order Rhodobacterales; family Roseobacteraceae; genus Roseovarius; species uncultured Roseovarius sp. The sequence continues at coordinate 72,677 of NZ_CAXAUM010000017.1, read as the reverse complement.
GCATCAGCAGGGCCGCGCCCGACAGCCAGGTGGCGTAACTCTCCCATTTGAACCAGGTCAGGTGGTCGGGCATCTGCGCGGGTGCCACAAGATACTTGCGGATGTGGTAAAATCCGCCGCCATGCACTTGCCATTCCTCGCCCTGCGTGCCCGGGGGAAGGTCGGGCGCGCGGCGCAGCCCGAGATCGAGGGCGATGAAGTAAAAGGAGGTGCCGATCCAGGCCATGGCGGTGACGACATGCAGCCAGCGGGCGGCAAACCCGGCCCATTCGAGAAGGATCGCCGGGTCCGGCATCTGCGCGCGCTCCTCTTGATGCTGTGTGTCAGGGTCAGCTTAGCGGTTGTGGCGGCGCTGTCCATGGGGCTGCGCGCGGCGGGGGATTGTCGAGACATCTTTGCAAATGTAGTCTGGCGCGCATGCGAAGTTGCAAAGGGTGCGCGCCATGGCAATCCAGAAACTCTATGCCGGGGCCAAGCTGCGCGAGACGCGGCAGAGACTGGGCCTGACGCAAAAGGATTTCGCGGGCAAGCTGGGCGTGTCGCTGCCCTATCTCAACCAGATGGAGAACAACAACCGGCCCGTGAGCACGACGGTGGTTCTGGCGCTGGCGCAGGAATTCGGCTTCGACGTCACCGAATTGAGCACGGGCGATGCCGAGCGGATGGTGAGCGACATGCGCGAGGCGCTGGCCGATCCGGTGTTTGGCGACGATCCGCCGCCGCTGGCCGATCTGCGGCTGACGGCCTCCAATGCGCCGGCGCTGGCGCGGGCGTTCCTGGAGTTGCACAGCGCCTATCGCCAGACCCACGAGCGGTTGGCGAGCCTGGACGAGGCGCTGGGGCGCGAGGATGCGCGCAACCAGACAAGCCCCTGGGACGAGGTGCGCGATTTCTTTCATTATTGCGACAATTACATAGATGCGGTGGATCATGCCGCAGAGCGGTTTGCCGAAGCCGGCGGCGGACAGCCCATTTCGGATCTGGCCTGCGCGCGCCTTGCGGGGCTGGGCATCACGGTAGTCGAGGCGGACACGGCGCGATTGCGCCATTACGACCGCGCCGCCGGGGTTCTGACGCTGTCGTCGCGCGCGGCCCCCGAGAGCCGCCGCTTTCAGCTCTTGTTGCAGATGGCACTTGTGACGCAGGATCAGTTGCTGGAGGCGACGCTGGATTTCGCGCGGTTTCAGTCGGAGGCGGCGCGGTCGATCGCCAAGATCGGGCTGGCCAATTATTTCGCGGGGGCGGCGATGATGCCCTATGGCCGGTTTCTGGCGGCGGCACAGGAGGTGCGGCACGATCTGGAGGTTTTGGCGCATCGGTTCGGGGCCTCTATCGAACAGGTCTGTCACCGCCTCTCGACCTTGCAGCGGCCGGGGGCCAAGGGGATTCCGTTCTTCTTCGTGCGGGTCGATCAGGCGGGCACGATCACAAAGCGCCATTCGGCGACGCGGTTGCAATTCGCGCGGTTCGGGGGGGCCTGCCCGCTCTGGAATGTGCATCGCGCCTTCGAGACGCCGGGGCGGTTCCTGCGGCAATTGGCGGAGACGCCGGACGGGGTGCGCTATATCAGCCTTGCGCGCGATGTGTCGAAACCGGGGGGCAGTTTCGGCGCGCCGGTGCGGCGGTTCGCGATCGGCCTCGGCTGTGAGGTGAAGCATGCGGGCGATCTGGTCTATGCCGACGATCTGGATGTGAGCCACGCGCGGGCGTTCGAGCCGATCGGCATTTCCTGCCGGATTTGCGAGCGGGCGGAGTGTCATCAACGTTCAGTACCGCCGCTGGAGCGGCGGCTGCAGGTGACACCGGACGAGCGCGGCGTTCTGCCCTATCGGGTGGGCTGACGCGGTCAGAGGCTGTCGATGAAGCGTTCGGCGACGCGCGGCTTGATCTCGCCGCGGTCGACCAGAAGTTCGAGGCAGCGCAGGGTGACGTCGGTGAAGCCGTAACAGGTATCGCAAAGCAGCGCGATCTTGCGCAGAGCGTCGTTGTCGAGCGTATCGGGGCGGGAGAGATCACGCAGGTAGAGGATGTCGCCGTCGAGCATCTGCTGCGGTGTGGCATCCTCGATGCGTCCCAGCCAGCGAGAGCGCAGGAGACGTTTCTCGATATGCAGAAAGGAATGCGGCACCAGCCCGTGCGCCTGAAGCAGGCGGTCTATCTCGCCGAAGGAGGGCTGGTTGTCGTAGAGGGGAAAGAAATTGACCTCGCTCTGCACAGCCAGCGTTTGCGAGAGCGCGGTTTGGGCGTGGGTGAAGATCATCGCTTCGGCACCCTGCACGTCGATCTTGAGGAAATCGACATGGCCGATGCCGTCGATCTCGTCGAGTTTGCGACTGGGAAGGTCGACATGGCCTGTGGGACGCGCGGCGCGGCGCAGGCCGAGCAGGTGGTCAAGTGTCGGCTGGCGGATTTCGAGGAGCGAGGCCAGACCAGAGCCACGGTAGAGGTTGAGGCGATGGGTCTCGCCGTCGCCCACCACGTCGGGGAAATAGGTCTCGTGCGGGGATTTGCGGGCGTTGAGGGCGGCGAGCGCCTCGGGCTGGGGTTCAAACCCGGTGACATGGGCGTGACCGGCGGCCAGAAGCTCTTTGTAGGGGGCGTCGTGGTTCATCGGGTTGGCCCCGATGTCGAGGATGCGCAGGGGGGCAGCGAGACCCAGAGTGCGCGTGAGATCGGCGAGCCGTTGCTGCGCGCGGGCCTCGGGCGAGGGGGTCTTGCGCGGCGGGGCGATGGGGGTGGGCTGCACCGCGTGCAGGCTGGCCCCGGTGCCGTCGCGCAGGTCGGCAAGCACCTGCATCATCTGGGCGGCGATGCGAGACGGCGCGCGATTCTCGGCGAGGGCAAAGGCCGCCGCGCGGCGGGTGCGCAATTCGTCATCGGGCATGTCGACCAGCCGGGTCATCATCCGCAGAAGGCCGCGCGGCGCGCCGGGATCATAGAGCAGGTCGTGGTTTTCCGGGGCGACATGGGCGCGCAGCGCGTCGGTATCGGGGCCGATCACCGGCAGGCCAAAACCCTGCGCCAGCATTACCGAACCGGAGGTGAAGAGATTGCTGAAAGGGGCCACGAAGACCTGCGCGCGGGCAAAGATGCCGGCCACATCCTCATCCGGCACGGCCTCGTCGGTGATGGAGATTGCGGGGGCATCGGAGAGGCCGCGAAAGAGCTTTTGATGGCTGCGCGCCGCGCGTCCGCAGAGGTGAAGGTGAAAGGGCGTCTCGCGCCGGATCAGCGTGCGGGCGGTATCGACCAGCTTGTCCAGCCCCTTGTTGGCGCGAAAGGCCCCGAAGAACAGAAAGGCGCGCGCGTCGCATTCGGGCAGGTCGCGGGCAAGACTGGTGGCGGCGGGTTCGTATTGGCCAAGATAACTGGGGTGGGGAATGATGCGCAGGCGGGCGGGGTCGACCCCCCAGTCGCTCTGCATGTGCAGGGCGGCATCGGGGGTGTGAACATGCACCAGATCGGCGAGTTCCACGACGCGGGCGCGCGCGGCGCGAAAGGTCTCGGGGTCCATGTCGCGATGCGGGCTGCGGTTGTGCACGGTCCAGAGGATGCGGCCCCCCCCGGCCTTGAACGCCGCGAGCGCCGCCAAGTCGCGCTCGGCCTCGCTGGCATTGGCGGCGCTGTCGCGGGAGCGGCCAAAGATCAGGTCATCCCAATGCAGGTGCAAGAGGCGGTGCCCCTCGGCGAGCAGGCGGGGCAGATCGGTGATCTCGGTCTTGGCCAGAGGTTCTGGGCGAAAACCGGCCTCGGTCGCGGCGTAGATCAGGTGCTGGTAGGGATTGCCGCGCGACATCGGCAGATTGAGCACGGCGGCCGGTTCTGCCGCGGCCGGTCGGGCGGCAGCTTTCTTGATCGTTGCGCTTTTTGCCATGCTCTGCCTCTTGCCCAGGACGTACCAATTACGACGGCGGCGCCGGGATCAGCAGGATTTGGCGGGTCAAGAGGCGGCGTGTTTTGCGCCGCGCTGCCCGCTCTTGTCCCTGCTTTGGCCCCGTCGTCCGACCGTGTCGCCATGATGACTGCAAGTTGCGTGCTAGTCCAGTTCGAACACCGGGATAAAGCTGGCGGGGGCCAGCGTTTCGGCGAGGTCGGTATTGCCGACCATATCGGGGGTCACAAGCTGAATCCGGGGGCCGGCGTGGCGTGTTTCGAGCGTGCCCTCGATGGCGCGCACGGCCATTTCGATGGCGAGTTTGCCCTGCATGATCGGGAAATCGGTGGGCGCGGCGAGGATGCGGCCCCGGCGGATGCCGCGAAAGACGGCGTGGCTCATGTAATCCGAGACAATCTTGATCCGGCCTTCGAGCCCGCGCGCGCGCAGGATCGACACGGCAACCTCGGCGGTGGGGGCGCTGCCGACGATATAGTCGATCTCGATCCCGCTATCGAGTGTTTCCTCGACCAGCGTCACCTGAATTTCGCGGCCCGTATCGCCATATTTGGTCAGCACGATCTGCGCTGCGCTATTGGCGATGGCGTCGCGAAAGCCTGCCTCGACAAAGCCGACCCAACCGGCGCCCTCGGGGCCGGGAAACCATGCGAGCCGCACCGGGGCGCTGCCCTGTGGGTGGCGGTCGGCGATGAAGCGGCCGGTGATCGCGCCCATCTCGTACCAGGACACCGCTGCCTTGGCCGCGATGCCGGGGTCGGCGATGTCATTGACGGCGGCGATGACGGGCACCTCTTGCGAGAGCGCCTGAACCGTGGGGGTCAGCCCCTCGAAGGACACGGTGCCCACCACAAGGGCATCGGCCCCTTGGGCCACGCAATCGCTGATCTGTTCGATCTGGCGGTCGAGATTGGGATAACCGCCCGCCTCGACCAGACGAAAGCCCACGCCGAGGCGCTGGGCCTCTTCGACCATGCCGTAATTGACCGAGAGCCAATAGGCGTCCTTGAGATGGGGATAGGAGACGCAGATCGTCCAGGGCGAGGCGGCGCGGTCGAGCGGTTGATAGGCGAGCGGGCGCGCCGGGCTGGTATAGTCGAAGGGCACGGTATGGGTTTGCAGCGCCCATGGATCTGCGGCGAGGGGCAGGGGGGCCAGAAGCGCCAGCATACAGGCGATTATTCTTTGCATGAAACGCTCACTCCTCTGCGGAAATTACTATAGACTGTCGCGGATGGACTGCAACATGGGCGGAGCGGGAAGGGCCGGATGAAGAGCAGAACCGGATTGGGCGCGCGTCTGTTGGCGGCGTTTCTCGTGATTGCCGGGTTGCCTGCGCTGGCGGGATTCTTTGGCTGGTTCGAGCTGCGCGATGTGACGCGGGCGCAACAGCAGCTTTATGATAGGTCGATCCCGGTTCTGTCGGACATGCGGCGCTTTACCGAGGAAAGTTCGGCGATCATCACGGTGGCACCGGAATTGGCGGCGGTGGATGACGAAGCGGCGCGGCGCGACCGGGCCGCCTATCTGGGCGCGCGGGTGGCGGCGCTCTCGGATCATCTGAGCCGGTTTCAGTCCGAGCATGGTGGTGGCAGCGGTGGCGAGTTGACCCGTGCCGTGGTGGCGATGGAGGCGGGGATTGCAGAGCTTGACCGGCTGGTCAAGCAGCGGCTGTCGCTGGTGCAGGCGCGGCGCGAGGGGCTGGACCGCGCGCTTGGGGCGACGCAGGCCTTGCTCAACATGGCCGATACATTGGTGGCCAATGCCGAGATGAGCACGGCGGCGGTGATCTCGAACCTCTATGACGACGAACCGGGGCAGGCGCAGCATCTGGCGACGCTGGACAAGTTGATCGAGGTCGATCTCTTCGAGTTGGGGTTGATGTTTGAATTGCGCTCGCGCACGGCGGAAATCGGGCTCTTGTTCAACCGGATCGCCGGGCTGAGCGATGTGGGCGATCTGGTCCCCATCCGGGAGACGCTGGTGGAGCGGACCGAGATTGTCGCGCGGCGGGTGGCGGCGATCCGCGATCCGGGGCGGGCGGCGCAGGCGCAGACGCTGCTGGCCACGATCCTCACGCTGAGTGATCCGGCGGGGCCGGGGGGCCTATTGGGATTGACCGAGGGCATTCTGGGGCTCGATGGCCGGATCGAGAGCGCGCAGGCGGCGCTGCGGGTGTCGGCGGACGGGTTGCATGTGGCGGTGACGGATCTGGCGAGCCGGGTGCAGGCGGAGGCGCAGCGCGCCGGGGCGGCCTCGCTCGAGGTGATCCGGGCGACGCGGTGGCGCAGTGCGGGCGCGGCGGGTGTCGCGCTCTTGCTGTCGCTGGCGGTGCTGTGGTTCTACGTGCGCGGCAATATCTCGCGGCGGTTGGACAACCTGTCGGATATGATGACGCGGCTGGCGGCGGGGCAGCTCGATATGCGCGTGGCCCCGCGCGGCAGCGACGAGATTGCGGGCATGGAGCGCGCCGTCGAGGTGTTTCGTCAGCAGGCCATCGCCAACCGCAGTCTGGAGGCGGCGCGGCGGCGCAACGAGGAGGAATTGGCGCGGCATCGCAATGCCTTGCAGGAGTTGGTGGCGGAAAAGACCGAAGCCCTGCGCGGTGAGGTCGAGGCGCATGCGGTGGCGCGGCAAAAGGCGGAGGCGGCGGATCGGGCGAAATCGGAATTCCTGGCCATGATGAGCCATGAGATCCGCACGCCGATGAACGGGGTTCTGGGAATGTTGCGCAGCCTGTCGGCAGAGGGGTTGGCGGAGGCGCAGTTGGAGCAATTGCGCGCGGCGCGGGCCTCGGGCGAGAGCCTGCTTACGATCCTCAACGACATCCTGAGCTATTCCAAGACCGAATTGAGCGGCGCGCATCTGGAGCGGGTGGTGTTTTCGGTGGCGGAGGTGATGCAGCTGATCGTGACCCTGCTGGAGCCGGGGGCACGGGAGAAGGGGATCGTGCTATGCCTTGATCTGCCCGAGGATGCGCCTGCGGCGGTGATGGGCGACATGGCCAAGCTGCGGCAGATCCTGTTCAACCTTGTCTCGAACGCGGTCAAGTTCACCGAAGAGGGCGAGGTGGTCTTGCGGCTGCGGGTGCGGTCCGCAGGGGCGGGGCGTGTCACGCTGATCCTTGAGGTGAGCGATACCGGCAAGGGGATTTCGGCGCAGGCGCGGCAGCGCATTTTCGAGGCCTTCGAGCAGGAGGACGGGCTGACGGCGCGGCGCTATGGCGGCACCGGGCTTGGCCTTGCGATCTGTCGCAAGTTCGCGGAGGTGATGGGCGGCGCGCTGAGTGTCGAGAGCACGCCGCATGTGGGGTCGGTGTTTACCTTCATGGCGGATTTCGATCTGGCCGATCCGGCGCTCTTGGCCGAGAGCGTGCCCGAGTGGGTGCCGGAGCGGGCGGGGCGCAGTCTGCACGCGCTGATTGTCGAGGATCACAGCGTCAACCAGATGGTCGCGCGCAGCTATCTGGAGCGGATGGGGCATACGGCGGTCTGCGCGGGCAGCGCCGAGGACGCGCTGGAGCGGCTGCGCCGGGAGCGGTTCGATCTGGTGCTGATGGATGTGAACCTGCCGGGCCTGTCGGGCACCGAGGCCACGCGGCGGCTGCGAGCGCGGCCCGAGGGGCGGGACCTGCCGGTGATCGGCATTTCCGCGCATGTGCAGGAAGAGGAGGTGGCGGAGCAACTGGATGCGGGCATGGATTGTTTCGTGGCCAAGCCGGTATCGCCTGAGCGCCTGGCAGCAGCGATTGCGCAGGTGACAGGCGGGCAGCGGCGCGGCGTGTTCCTGTCGCCGCGGTCGGCCGCGCGGGTCACGGGGCGCGCGCGCGATGTGCTGGGCGGGATGCTGGCCGATCTGGGGCCGGAGCAGACATTGGCGGCGATCCGGCTTTATCTTGATGGGCTGGCAGAAGAGGCGCAGGGGCTGGCGGCGGCGGTTGCGGCAGAGGATGCCGCGCGCGTGGCCAAGGTGGCGCACCGGATGAAGGGCGCGGCGGGCAATTTCAGCCTGCCGGGCCTGAGTGCGGTGTTGCGCGCGGTGGAAGAGGCGGCGCGCGCGGGCGACGTGGGGGCGATGCGGGTGGGCATGGCCGATCTGCCGGGCGAGATTGCAGCGGCGCGGGCCACGCTATTGCGGGCTGTGGAGGGGCTGATGCCTCAGTCCAAGGTGGCGGTGAACACGTAGCCTTCGCCATGGGCGGTGGTGATGAGGCGCGGCGCGCCGGGGTCTTCTTCGAGCTTGGTGCGCAGGCGGCGGATGATCACATCGACCGTGCGGGCATCGGGATGCTCTTGGCGGTGGGTGATCACGGTCATCAACCGCTCGCGGCTGAGCACCGCGCCGGGATGGCGCAAGAGTTCGGCCAGCACCTCGTATTCGGCGCGGGTGAGGCGGATGGGCTGGCCATCGGGGCCGGTCAACTGGCGCGTGGCAAAGGCAAAGGTGAAACCGTGAAAGCGCAGGGTCTGGCGCGAGAGGCGGCGCTGCACCTCGGTCCGGCGCAGGAGGTTCTTGATCCGCGCCAGCAATTCGCGGCGATTGAACGGTTTGCACACATAATCATCCGCCCCCAGTTCCAGCCCGACGATGCGGTCCACATCGTCACTGAGGCTGGTGGTGAGGATGATGCCGATATCCGAGCGTGCGCGCTGTTCGCGGGTGATCTGAAGCCCGTCCTTGCCATCGAGCGTGATGTCCACGAGCAATAGATCGGCGCGGTCGCTATCGAGCATCGTCTCGGCGCGTTCGGCGCTGTCGAAGGCGGTGACGGTATAGCCATGGGACGTCAGATACTCCGCCAGCGTGGTGCGGGTGACGGGCTCATCCTCGATGATGACGATATGGGCGGGTCTGGCCACCGTGGCACTCTCTGCGTGGTTTCCTCCTGTTAATATTTTTTCACAATTAAGTCCAGTTCGTTCATGCCGCCCCTCTGACGTGTTCATATCCGATCCGTAAGCTTCTCTCACCAAAGCCCGGGAAACGGGCGGGAACATGTAACACAGGGAGTTTTCTAGAATGACACGACGTTTGCGACTGATCGGTGGGGCTGCCGTGCTGGCTATGGCCGCGACCGGAGCCTTGGCGGATTCCGAAGATCCGATTGTTATCCCCATTCACAACTGGTCGAGCCAGATCGTAATGAGCCATGTGGTTGGCCAGATTTTCGAATCCATGGGCAACAATGTGGAATATGTCTCGACCGACAGCCAGTCGGTTTACGAGTCGGTGCGTCTGGGCGATGTGGCGCTGGAGCTTGAGGTCTGGGAAGGCGCGTTCGGCGCTTCGTTCCGCGCCGCGCTGGAAAAGGGCGGCTTGCATGATGCGGGCGATCACAACGCGGTCACGCGCGAGGATTGGTGGTATCCGATGTGGACCAAGGAGGCCTGTCCCGGTCTGCCCGACTGGCAGGCTCTGAATGACTGCGCCGCAGCCTTTGCCACGCCCGAGACCGGCGATGCGGGGCGGTTCCTCGGGGGGCCGGTGGACTGGCTCAAGCATGACCAGGAGCGGGTTGACGGGCTGGGCATGAATTTCAAGGTGGTCAATGCGGGGTCTGCCGCAGCCCTCTGGGCGGAAATAGGCGCCGCTGAAAAGACCAAGAAGCCCATCGTTCTGTTCAACTGGACGCCGAATTTCGCCGAAGCCGTCTGGCCGGGCGAATTCGTCGAGTTCCCCGAGTGGGTGGACGGTTGCGACAAGGACCCGGCGGTCGGGCCGAACCCGGACAAGACATATGATTGCGGCAATCCCGCGAATGGCTATCTGAAAAAGGCCGCTTGGGACGGGATGAAGGACAAATGGCCGGACGCCTATGAGATGCTGACCAAGATCAGCTTTACCAATCCGCAGATCGCGGAAATGGCCAAGCTGGTGGACATCGACGAGATGGAGCCGGAAGAAGCTGCCGCGCACTGGCTGGAAGAGAACGGCGATGTCTGGAAGGTCTGGATCAACTGATCGAGGCTTGAAATCTGCCCCGCCCGTGGTGCGCCACGGGTGGGGTTTTCCATAACAAACAAGGGGGTGTCGCGTGCCGGTGTCTGAACCCGTGATCTCATGCCGCAATGTCTGGAAACTGTTTGGCCCTTCGCCCGAGGCGTATCTGCGGGGGCTGACGGGCGATCCGGGGTTCGAGGTGATCCGCCAAGCGGGCTATATCTCGGCGGTGCGCGATGTGTCGCTCGATATTGCGCGCGGCGAGATGCTGGTGATCATGGGCCTGTCCGGTTCGGGCAAATCGACGCTGGTGCGGTGCCTCTCGCGGTTGATCGAGATCACCGGCGGCACGGTGTCGGTCGAGGGGCAGGATATTGGCGCGCTGAGCGAGGCGCAGTTGATCGAGTTGCGGCGCAACAAGATGGGTATGGTGTTTCAGAGCTTTGGCCTGTTGCCGCATCGCACGGTGCTGGAGAATGTGGCCTTTCCGCTGGAAATGCGCGGGCAGGACCGGGCCACGCGGCGCAAGCGGGCCCTGGAGGTGATCGACCTTGTTGGCCTTGGCGGGCGCGAGGATTATTTCCCGCGCGAATTGTCGGGCGGCCAACAGCAGCGGGTGGGGATCGCCCGAAGCCTCGCCATCGAGCCGGATATCTGGTTTCTGGACGAGCCGTTTTCGGCGCTTGATCCGCTCATTCGGCGCGAGATGCAGGATGAGTTTCTGCGCCTGCAAGGGATGCTGGGCAAGACCATCGTCTTTATCACCCATGATTTCGACGAGGCGCTGCGGCTGGCGGACCGGATCGCCATCATGAAGGATGGCGCGGTCGAGCAATGCGACACGCCCGATCAGATCGTGCTGAACCCGGCCACGGATTATGTGCGCAAGTTCACCGAAGAGATCGAAAAGGCACGGGTGGTACATGCGGCGGGCCTGGCGCGGCCCATCAACGGCGTGATGCCCGAGGGGCTGCCGGTGGCGGGCAAGAGCACGATCCGCGCGCTGGCGCGGCAGTTGATCGACGATCCGCGCGAGATCCTGCCGGTGGCGGATGAGGCGGGGCGCGTGACCGGCGTGCTGAGCCGCAAGGAGGCGCTCGATGTGCTGCTCGGGGGTCAGGCATGAGCGAGAGCGCCATTCCAAGCGCCCCCGCCACGCGGTTGCGGCTGAGCCCGGCGTGGATGGTTCTGTGTCTGGCGCTCTGTCTGATCCTTGCGCGGCCCTATTTGCCCGAGGGGTTGATGCGCCCGGCGGAGGGGCTGATCCTGCCTTTGGCGGATTGGATCAACGCGCTGTTTACCTGGCTGCGCGACGATCTGGGGTTGATCCATGTAACCCGCGCCTTTGCCGACGGGATCGAGTGGATGCTCGATGTGACGGCGAATATTCTTTATGGCAAGAACCGCTGGCCCCGGATTGGCCCGCTGCCATGGATCGTTGTGGCGCTGAGCGCGGGCTGTCTGGGCTATTGGCTGGGCGGGCTGCGATTGGCGCTGTTGGCGGGGGGCACCTTTGTCTGGATCGCGCTGATGGGGCAATGGAAATGGGCGATGGAGACCCTGTCGGTGATCGTCGTGGCCGCGCCGGTTTCGGTGCTGCTCGGTCTGGTGATGGGCGTGGCGACATGGCGCTGGCGCTGGGTCGAGGCGGTGATGAATCCGGTGCTCAACATCGCGCAATCGCTGCCGCATTTCGCCTATATGATCCCGGTCGTGGTGTTCATCGGGGTGGGGCCCAAGGCGGGGGCGATTGTCACGATCATTTTCTCGGTGCCGCCGATGATCCGCATGACGCTACTCGGGCTGCGCAAGGTGCCGCCCGAGGTGATCGAGAGCGGCAAGATGTGTGGCAGCACGGCTTGGCAGTTGATGACACGGGTGCGTATTCCCACGGCGCGGACCGAGATTCTGGTGGGGGTCAATCAGGTCATCATGCAATGTCTGGCGATGGTGGTGCTGGCCAGTTTCATCGGAATGCCGGGGCTGGGGCAGAAGCTGTTGCAACTGTTGCAGGCGCTCAAGATCGGGCGCTCGATCGAGATTGGCATCACGATCGTTCTCTTGGCCGTGGCGCTGGATCGCTGTTCCAAGGCCTGGGTCGCGTTACAGCCCGTGCATCACGAACCGGGGCTGGGATGGGTCGCGCGGCACCGGGTATTGAGCCTTTGGGCCGCGTTGATGGTCGTGGGTTTTGCCCTTTCGGCGCTGGTGCCGTTCTTTGCCGAGGTCGGGCGGGGGCAATCGCTATCGGTGGCGGACCCGCTGGATGCGATGATGTCCTGGGTGATTGTGACGGTTGATCCGGTCACGCAATGGCTGCGGTGGTTCCTGATCACCTGGGTTCTCATTCCGGTGCGCGATGCGCTCTTGTGGTTGCCCTATACGGCGGTGCTGGCGCTGGTGGCGGCGGCGGGGCTGGCGGTGGGCGGCTGGCGGTCGGCGCTGATCTGCGTTGGCTTTATCGGCTATATCGCCATCACCGGCTGGTGGGATCGGGCGATGATCACGGTTTATACGGTGTTAGTGGCGGTCGCGGTGGCAACGAGTTTCGGCTTTCCTCTGGGCATCTGGGCGGCGCGAACCGAGGCGCGGGCCAAGCGGGTCTTGCTGCTGTGTGACAGTCTCCAGACCTTTCCGAGTTTCATCTACCTCATTCCGGTGATCATGCTCTTTGGCGTCAATGACGTGGCGGTTGTGGGGGCGGTGGTGCTCTTTGCTGCTGTGCCGCTCATCCGGTATACGATCGAGGGGCTGCGGGGCGTGCCCGAGGCGCTGATCGAGGCGGCGGATATGTCGGGGGCGACGCGTCGTCAGAGCCTGTGGCATGTGCGCCTGCCGCTTGCCCTGCCCACCATCATGGTGGGGATCAATCAATCGCTGATGTTCTCGCTCTTCATGGTGATCATCGCGGCCTTTATCGGCACGCAGGATCTGGGTCAGGAAATGCAGCGCGCGCTGAGTTCCACGGATGTGGGCAAGGGGCTTGTGCTGGGGTTTGCCGTGGCCTTTATCGGGCTGGCGGCGGATCATCTGATCAAGAAGATGGCCGAGGGTCGGCGTCGCGCGCTGGGTCTCTGACCGGGCGTGCGGCATGAGCGCGCGCAAAGCGGCCAAGGCGCGCGCGGCGGGGCTTGACCTTGGGGCGCACAGCAGAAACAACCTGCGCAGAGTCGGATTCCCCGGGCCTTTGGGGGGTCCTGTCGCTATGCTTGGCGTGACCGCCCCTCTGCTGGTCTCCTGAAAGGAGAAGTCCATGAAGTTCCACTTTCCCATTGTCATCATTGACGAAGATTTCCGGTCCGAAAACTCTTCGGGGCTGGGTATCCGAGCCATGGCCAAGGCTATGGAGGATGAGGGATTCGAGGTTCTGGGCGTCACGAGCTATGGGGATTTGTCGCAATTCGCGCAGCAGCAATCGCGCGCCAGTGCCTTTGTTCTGTCGATTGACGACGAGGAGTTCAGCCCCGGTCCCGATATTGATCCGGTGATCACCAACCTGCGCAATTTCGTGCAGGAGGTGCGGCGCAAGAATGCCGATGTGCCGATCTATGTCTATGGCGAGACCAAGACGAGCCGCCACCTGCCCAATGACATCCTGCGCGAATTGCACGGCTTCATCCATGCGTTCGAGGATACGCCGGAATTCGTCGCGCGTCATATCATCCGGGAGGCCAAGATCTATCTCGAGGGTATCCAGCCGCCGTTTTTCCGCGCCTTGCTGGATTATGCCGAGGACGGGTCGTATTCGTGGCATTGCCCCGGTCATTCCGGGGGCGTGGCATTCCTCAAGAGCCCGATCGGCCAGATGTATCACCAGTTCTACGGCGAGAACATGCTGCGCGCCGACGTGTGCAATTCGGTCGAGGAGCTGGGGCAGCTCTTGGATCACGACGGGGCGATTGGCGCGTCCGAGCGCAATGCCGCGCGGATTTTCAACGCCGATCACTGTTTTTTCGTGACCAACGGTACCAGCACCAGCAACAAGATGGTCTGGCATCACACCGTGGCCCCCGGCGATGTGGTGGTCGTGGACCGCAATTGCCACAAGTCGATCCTGCACAGCATCATCATGACCGGGGCAATCCCGGTGTTCCTGCGGCCTACGCGCAATAATTTCGGCATCATCGGGCCGATTCCGCGCGGCGAGTTCGAGATTGACGCGATCAAGGCCAAGATCCGCGCCAACCCGCTCTTGGCGGGGGTTGATCCCGATACCGTGAAGCCACGGATCATGACGCTGACGCAGTCGACCTATGACGGCGTGCTCTACAACACCGAGGTGATCAAGGATGTGCTCGATGGTTATGTGGACAACCTGCATTTCGACGAGGCGTGGCTTCCGCATGCCAGCTTTCACCCGTTCTACAGCAATTTTCACGCGATGGGCCGGTCGCGGGAGCGGCCCAAGCAATCGGTGACGTATGTCACCCAGTCGATTCACAAGCTGCTTGCGGGGATCAGTCAGGCCAGTCATGTGCTGGTACAGGACAGCCAGACCACCAAGCTGGACCGGCACCTCTTTAACGAGGCCTATCTGATGCACACCAGCACCAGCCCGCAATACAGCATCATCGCGAGTTGCGATGTGGCCGCGGCCATGATGGAGCCGCCCGCGGGCACGGCGCTGGTCGAGGAGAGCATCGCCGAAGCGCTGGATTTCCGCCGGGCCATGCAAAAGGTCGATGCCGAGTTCGGCGAGGACAACTGGTGGTTTCAGGTTTGGGGACCGGATGTTGTGGAGGACGAGGGGATCGGTGCGGCCAAGGACTGGGTGCTCAAGCGCACCGATGCCCATGGCGTGCAGGCCTCGGACGGGGAGGAGTCGTGGCATGACTTCGGCGAGATGGCGCCGGGGTTCAACATGCTCGATCCGATCAAGGCCACGATCATCACCCCCGGCCTCAATCTGGACGGACGGTTCGAGAAGTCGGGGATTCCCGCCTCGATCGTCACGAAATATCTGGCCGAGCATGGGGTCGTGGTCGAAAAGACCGGGCTTTACAGTTTCTTCATCATGTTCACCATCGGCATCACCAAGGGCCGGTGGAACACGCTCTTGACCGCGCTGCAACAGTTCAAGGACGATTACGACAAGAACCAGCCGATGTGGCGCGCGATGCCGGAGTTTTGCGCCAAGCAACCGCGCTATGAGGGCATGGGCCTGCGCGATCTGTGCCAGCATGTGCACACGCTCTATGCGAAATACGATGTGGCGATCCTGTCGACGGAAATGTACCTGAGCGATCTCACCCCGGCGATGACGCCGAGCGAGGCCTTTGCCCATATCGCGCGGCGCACCACGGAGCGGGTCGCCATCGACGATCTGGAAGGGCGCGTGACCACCAGCCTCGTGACGCCCTATCCGCCGGGTATCCCGCTCCTGATCCCCGGTGAGGTGTTCAACAAGACCATCGTGCAATATCTGCGGTTCAACCGCGAATTCGCCCGCGAATGCCCCGGGTTCGAGACCGACATTCACGGGCTGGTGCAGGAGGTGGGCGAGGACGGTGTCACGCGCTATTTCGCGGATTGCGTGGCGGTCTGAGCGCGGGCGTCACACGCTTTCGAGATAGGCGTCATATTCGAAGTCGGTCACGTAGCGGGTGAAGCGCTTGAGTTCCTGCATCTTGCATTCCACCAGCATGGTTTGCAGGCGTCTGGAAAAGATGTCCTGCACGTGTTTGCCGCGGCGAAAGGCCTGAATCGCGGTTGCCCAGTCGAGCGGCAGATTGTCGAGTTTCTGGTTGTAGGCGTCGCCGTCGATGGGCGGGTAGGGGGTGAGCCCCTGTTCGATCCCGATGAGCGCGCCGCCGAGGATACTGCCCAGCACGAGGTAAGGGTTGGCGTCGGCGCCCGCGACGCGGTGCTCGATGCGCCGCGCCTTGGGGCTGCCGCCGGGAATGCGGATCGCGGCGGTGCGATTCTCATAGCCCCAGGAAATGCCGGTAGGCGCATGGGTGCCGGGCAGGAGGCGGCGATAGGAATTCTGGTGCGGGGCAAAGGTGAGCGTGTTTTCGTGCATCGTTTCCAGCAGGCCAGCCACGGCATTGAGCAAGAGCGGCGTGCCGCTGTCGCCGTCATTGTCGAAGAGGTTGACGCCGTTTTCATCCACAAGGCTGAAATGCACGTGAAACCCGCTGCCCGAGCGGTCGCCATAAGGCTTGGCCATGAAGGTGGCGGCCATGCCATGTTTGCGCGCGATACCGCGCACGAGGCGTTTGAAGAGGACGGCATCATCGGCGGCCTGTAGCGGGTCGGCGACATGGACCATGTTGATCTCGAACTGGCCCGCGCCGTTTTCCGAAATGGCGGCATCGGCGGGGATGCCCTGTTCGTGGCAGGCGTCGTAGACATCGTTGAGGAATTCGTCGAAATGTTCGAGCTCGTCGAGCGAGAGCGCGCCGTCGGAGTCGAGCCGCTTGCCGGTGACGGGCGAGCAGGGCGGGAGCGGCCGCGCCTCGCGCGGGTCGAAGAGATAGAATTCGAGTTCCGTGGCCACGACGGGGGTGAGGCCGCGCGCCTTGTAGCGCTGCACGATATTGGAGAGCGCATGGCGCGGATCGCCGGGAAAGGGCGTGCCATCCTCGGTGTGCATCCAGAACATCACCAGTGCCGAAGGCCGGCTGGTCCAATTCACCATGACGATGGGGCGCCCGGTATGTTCGCAGATCCCGTCCGAGTCACCGGTCTCGAACACCAGTTCGTTGTTCTCGATGTCCTCGCCCCAGATGTCGACGCTGAGCACCGAGAGCGGCAGGCGCAGGCCGTCATCCATGATCGCCTTGGCCTTTTCGATGGGCAGGCGTTTGCCGCGCATCGCGCCGTTGAGATCGCAAACGCAGGCAAAGACGGATTCGATCTCGGGCCGGTCCTGAAGCCATTGGCGGATATTGGTGGTCATCTTGGGTCTCTTTCTGCCTGCCTGGGCGGGGCTGGGCCGCCGCCCTCTGGCCTCACCTTGTCGCGTCGTCGCGGGGCTGGGTAGTGAAATATGCGTTACAAGCGAAAATGGTGGCGGATTGCGCCGTTTGCGCCCTCTTTTCCCCGGCGGGCGGATGGTCTACTCCTCGGCCCTGATCCCGGCGAAAGGCCAAGCATGAAACCCGTCCGCCTGCTCTCTGGCATTCTCACCGTTGGCGGCTGGACCTTGCTCAGCCGTCTTTTGGGGTTTGTGCGCGATGTGCTGATCGCCAGCTATATTGGCCCCGGTGCGGTGATGGATGCCTTTGTCGCCGCCTTTCGCCTGCCCAACATGTTCCGCCGCTTCTTTGCCGAAGGGGCATTCAACGCGGCCTTTGTGCCGATGTTTTCCAAGCGGCTGGAGGCGGGGGATAACCCCTTGGGTTTTGCCGCGCTGGCCTGTTCGGGGCTGAGCCTTGTCCTGTTGGTGCTGACGGGCCTCTGCATGGTGTTCATGCCCGCTCTGGTCTGGGCCACGGCAGAGGGGTTCGTGGGCGATGCGCGCTTCGACCTGACGGTCGAGTTCGGGCGGATCGTGTTTCCCTATATCTTCTTCATCTCTCTGGCGGCGCTGTTTTCGGGGATGCTGAATGCGGCCGGGCATTTTGCGGCCGCCGCCGCCGCGCCGGTGCTGCTGAACGTGTTTCTGATCGGCACGATGAGTTTTGCGGCGGTCACGGGCGGGGCGGTGGCACAGGCGCTGGTCTGGACGATTCCGGTGGCCGGTGTCGCACAACTGGCGCTCGTGTGGCATGCGTCGCGGCGCGCGGGCTTGCACCTGCCGCTGGTGCGGCCCCGCTGGACGCCGGAGATGGCGCAACTGGTGCGCATCGCGGTTCCGGCGGCGCTGGCGGGCGGGGTGGTGCAGATCAACCTCGTGGTCGGGCAATTGGTCGCCTCGAACACCGAAAAGGCGGTGAGCTGGCTCTATTCCGCTGACCGGCTCTATCAATTGCCCTTGGGGGTCGTGGGAATCGCGGTGGGCATCGTGCTCTTGCCGGATCTGTCGCGGCGGCTGAAGGCGCAGGATGATGTGGGCGCGCGTATGGCGTTGTCGCGCGCGGGTGAGATCGCACTGGCGCTGACCATTCCCTGTGCCGTGGCGCTGATCGTGATCCCCGTCCAGCTTGTGTCGGTGCTGTTCGAGCGCGGGGCGTTCGGGGCGGATGACAGTGCGGCGACAGCGCTTGCGGTGGCGATCTACGGGTTGGGCCTGCCGGCGTTCGTGTTGCAAAAGATCCTGCAACCGGTGTTTTTCGCGCGCGAGGATACGCGCAGCCCGTTCCGCTATGCGGTCTGGGCGATGGTGGTCAATGCGGTTCTGGCGGTGGGGTTGGCGATGGTCATCGGCTGGATTGCGGCGGCGATTGCCACGACAATCGCGGCGTGGATCATGGTGGTGCAACTTGCCGCCGGGGCGCGGCAGTTTGGCGATGTGGCGCGGTTTGACGCTCAATTCCGGCGTCGGTTGTGGCGGATCTGTCTCGCCTCGGTGCTGATGGGGGCCGTGCTCTGGGGGGCGGGGGTTTTGCTTGGGCCGCTTTTCGGCATGGGGGGCGTGCGGTGGCTTGCGCTCTTGCTGCTGATTGGCGTCGGCACGCTTGCGTATGCCCTCTTTGGGCAAGGGTTGGGGGCGTTTCGGATGCAGGAAATCCGGAGCAGGTTGAGGCGGTAGGGGGGTCGTCTTCACGCGCGGAATCAAGGTGCCGCAGGCACCGCCGCGCGGATCGCTGGGCCGTCCCGCGGCCTAGCGATTTTGAGAAGGCGCGTCTCGCTGAGAGATTATACGGACTTGGCAGGCATAAAGTGGCAGTCACGCCTGTTGTTTCGCTAGTCCCCGGCCCAGCAATCCGCGCGGGCGCTTGCCCCTTCAGTCGTGCCGCAGTTTGGAACGCAGGCGCGACCAACCGCCGGGGCTGAGCACGAAAGAGGCGAGAAAACCGGTGGCGAAGCCGCTGACATCGGCGATCCAGGTGGCATTGCCGCCAAACAAAAGCCCAAACACCAGTTGCAGCCCCATCAGCACGCCGATGAGGGTGAAGGCGCGGGTCTGATTGCTGCCCAGCTGCCCCAGCCTGAGCCACATGATATAGGTAAAGCCGCCAATCAGGCCGTAAACGCCGGGAAAGGCCCCGATGAGCCACGTCCCGCCGGGGGCCACGAGGCCAAAGATCGCCGCGCCCGCAACCGTGCTGACCAGAAACAGAACCAGAACCGCCCAGTGGCGAAAGACATCCGAGACGAATTTGCCCATGGCCAGAAGCAGCACGCCCGCAAAAAGCGCGTGGGTAAAGCTGCCGTGAACAAAGGCGTAGCTCAGGAGGCGGCGCAGGTGCTCGACCGGGAAGGTATTGTTCTCAAGCATCCAGGCAAGGATTTCACCGTTGAACCCGTAGTCCTGAATGGCCGCCGATCGCCAGCCCACCGCATCGGGGCCGCCAACGAGCCCGCGCGCGCCAAGGGTAAAGGCGGCCTCTATCCCGATCAGCACCAGAAAGAGGGCAATCAGGAAGGGCGGCAGGGGGTTGACGGGGGCGGGTGGTCTCTGCTCGGACATGGCACCTCTCCTTGACGGGGCTTTGGCGCATGGGTAAGCGAGGCGGGCAGAGAAATCCACCACGGAGTTGTGCCATGACCGAGGCGGCCTTTACCCCCCGCGTGTTTTCGGGAATCCAGCCTTCGGGCAACTTGCACCTGGGCAATTACCTGGGCGCGTTGAAGCGGTTTGCCGAAGCGCAGAACAAGGGGATCCAGACGCTTTATTGCATGGTGGACCTGCATGCGATCACGGTCTGGCAGGATCCGGCCGATCTGGCCCGTGCCACACGGGAGCTGGCGGCGGGGTTCATTGCCTCTGGCCTCGATCCGGCGCGGTCGATCCTGTTCAACCAGTCTCAGGTGGCTGAGCACACGCAGATGGCGTGGGTATTCAACTGCGTGGCGCGCATGGGCTGGATGCAGCGGATGACGCAGTTCAAGGACAAGGCCGGCAAGAATGCGCAGAATGCCTCGCTGGGTCTCTTTGCCTATCCGGCGCTGATGGCCGCCGATATTCTGACCTATCACGCGACGCATGTGCCGGTGGGCGAGGACCAAAAGCAGCATCTGGAATTGACGCGCGACATCGCGATCAAGTTCAACCACGATTATGGCGTGGAGTTTTTCCCGATCCCCGAGCCGGTGATCGAAGGGGCGGCGACGCGGGTGATGTCGCTGCGCGATGGCACCAACAAGATGTCGAAATCCGATCCGTCGGACATGAGCCGTATCAACCTGACCGATGATGCCGAGACCATCGCCAAGAAGATCCGCAAGGCCAAGACCGACCCCGAGCCGCTGCCCTCGGAGGTTGCCGGGCTGGAAGGGCGGCCCGAGGCGCGCAATCTGGTGAATATCTATGCGGCGCTGGCCGATATGTCGGTGGATCAGGTGATGGCGGACGTGGGCGGCAGGCCGTTTTCCGAGTTCAAGCCGATGCTGGCCGATCTGGCGGTGGATCGCATCGCCCCGATTTCGACCGAAATGGCGCGGCTGATGCAGGATTTGTCCGAGATTGACCGGATTCTGGCGGATGGGGCGGCCCGTGCCCGTGCCATTGCCGCGCCGATCCTGCGCCAGACCTACGAGATCATGGGCATGGTGGGCGCGCGCGAGGTGTAACCGGGCCAGGTGCCCGCAATCGCCATTTCCCCGCGCGCGCTCGACTGCAAATCCCCTCAGCCCAGATCGGGCTCGGTCTTGGCGAAGGTGTCATTCGCCTTCATCGCCTCCCACCAGTCGGCCACGCCGGGGGTGGAGAGCACCTGATCGGCATCGGGTGTGAGCGAGACATAGAACATGATCGGCGCGAGGAAGTAATCCGCGAGCGTGGGGCTGTCCCCGGCCAGCCATTTGGCACCGTTGCGATTTTCCATGAGCAGCGTCAGCAGGGTTGCCGATGCGTCGAGCGCCGCCTTGCGCGCGTCTTCGTTCTGCCCGCCGATCAGGTCGGGAAAGAGGTGATAGCCCGCAACCCCGACAAGCGCCCCATAGCCGTAGCTGTCGATGAGGCCGATGGCCTCGTTCATGCGGGCGCGGCCCTTGGCATCGGCGGGAGAGAGCGCAGGCTCTGGTGCAATGTCCTCGAGATAGCGGCAGATGGCGTCGGTCTCGCGGATGCGCAGCCCGTCGATGTCGAGCACCGGCACCTTGCCGAAGGGATGGCGGGCCAGATGCTCGGGTGTGCGGGTCTCGCCCGCCAGCACATTCACCGGCACCTGATCATAGGCGATGCCCTTGTCGGCCAGCACCATGCGCACGGTGCGCACATAGGTCGAGGCATCAAAGCCGTATAGCACGGGTTTTTCAGTCATGTTCGGGTCTCTCTGTTGGCGTTGTTATGTGACTCACACTGGGTGAGCCACGGGAAAAGTCAAATGATCTGTTGCGGTCTTGACGCCTCTGGCGTCTCGCCGCACTCTGCCCGTGACCCTAGCTGAAAGACCTGATGATGACGCCTGAAGAGATTGTAAAACTGCCCTATCGCCGCTGTGTAGGGGTGATGCTGGTCAATGCGGAGGGCCATGTCTTTGTCGGGCAGCGGATCGACAATGACGCGCCGGCCTGGCAGATGCCGCAGGGGGGCATCGACAAGGGCGAGAGCGTGACCGAAGCCGCGCTGCGCGAGCTC
Organism: uncultured Roseovarius sp.; assembly: GCF_963972555.1. Taxonomy (NCBI): domain Bacteria; kingdom Pseudomonadati; phylum Pseudomonadota; class Alphaproteobacteria; order Rhodobacterales; family Roseobacteraceae; genus Roseovarius; species uncultured Roseovarius sp. The sequence goes on along the minus strand of NZ_CAXAUM010000017.1, from coordinate 51,216 downwards.
TGGGAGGAAACCGGCGTGACCTCTGACAAGGTGCGCATCGAGGCGGAAACGCCAGGCTGGCTGACCTATGATCTGCCGCATGACATCGTCCCGCGCATCTGGAAGGGGCGGTATCGGGGGCAAGAGCAGAAGTGGGTGCTGATGCGGTTTCTGGGCCGCGACGGGGATGTGAACATCGCGACCGAACACCCGGAATTCTCGGAATGGCGCTGGTTGCCGCCCCGTGACCTCGAGGCCAATATTGTCCCCTTCAAACGGGCGGTTTATTCGCGCGTGCTGGATGAATTCGGGGCCTTGCTGTGATCCGGGCGGCGGTTCTGGCGCTGGGATGTGCGCTGGGAGGACCGGCCTTGGCCTTGAGTTGCCTGCCACCGGATGTGGCCGAGACCTATCGGCGCGCGGCCGAGGCGGAGGAGACCTATATCGTGGTGCAGGGGCGGCTGAAGTTTGATCCGGCGCGTCTGCCCAGCACCGATATGATCCCGCAGCAAAAGCCCGCGCATACGCTGATCCCGGCGCGGCTGACGGGGCAGGCGCTGACAAAGGGTGGGTTCGATCAGGCGTTCGACCGCGCCATCACGCTCGACGTGCAATGTTTTGGCTCGTGGTGCGCCTCGGCGGTGCCGGGGACGGAGTATCTGGGATTTCTGGAGCGGCGGGACGGCGGCTATGTGCTGACGGTGGACCCCTGCGGCGGTATGGGCCATCCCGATCCGACACCTGCCATGCTGGACAAGGCGCTGGAGTGTTTGCAAGGGGGGCCTTGCATGCGCACGCGCCGCTGAGCGCGCGCAAACGCAGGGTGGAAAAAGGAACACAAAGTGAACATACTGGGCGGGTCTGGGAATCAGTGCCGCCATGCCCTTTGCCGAGCTTTCTGCCACGTCGAATTTCACCTTTCTCACCGGGGCGTCGCATCCCGAGGAATATATCCGTCATGCCGCGGCGCTGGGCCTCTCGGGCGTGGCGATTGCCGATGTGAATTCGGTGGCGGGGATCGTGCGCGCCCATGCGGCGGCGCGCGAGATTGCCCGCGAGGTGGCGGCGCGGCAGGCGCTGGAGGCGCGGCAGGGGCCCATCGGGCCGCCTGCGCCGGAGCCTGCGCCGCCCGATTGGGCCAATTGCCCGCGTCTTATTCCCGCCGCGCGGCTGGTGCTGCGCGAAGGGATCGAGATCACCGCCCTGCCGATGGATCGTGGCGGCTGGGCCAGCCTTTGCCGTCTGATCAGCCTGGGGCGGCAGCGGGCGGTCAAGGGGACCTGTGATCTGGGGGTGGCGGATGTATTGGCGGGGGCGGCAGGGCTCTATCTCTTGCTGCATCCCGGCCCCGGGCGCGCGTGGCAGGCGCAGGCTGGGCAATTGGCGCAGCGCTGGGGGGGCTCTGTCGCGCTCTTGCTCAGCCCGCGCTATGACGGGCGTGATCCGGCACGGTTCGCGTGGCTGGCGGGGCAGGCGGCGCGGCTGGGCCTGCCGACGGTGGCGGCGGCGGCACCGATCCTGCACCGCGGGCATCGCCGCCGTCTCGCGGATGTGCTGAGCGCGATCCGGCTGGGGGTGACGGTGGACCGGCTGGGGCGTCATGCGCTGCGCAATGCCGAACAGCGCCTGCGGTCAGAGACGGAAATGCGCCGTCTTTTCGCAGAGCATGAAGGGGCGATTGACCGCGCGGCGGCGCTGGCCGCGCGGCTGAGATTTTCGCTGGAAGAACTGCGGTATGAATACCCCAGCGAGGTTGCCGAGAACGAGACCCCAACCCAGAGGCTGCGGCGTCTGGCCGAGGCGGGGCTGGACTGGCGCTATCCGGGCGGTGCGCCCGCGCGGGTGCGTGGCATGATGGAGCATGAATTGGCGTTGATCACCAAGCTGCGCTACGAGCCCTATTTCCTGACCGTGCATGACGTGGTGGATTTTGCCCGGTCGCGCGGGATCCTGTGTCAGGGGCGCGGATCAGCGGCCAATTCGGTGGTGTGCTACTGTCTTGGTGTCACCTCTGTCAGCCCCGAGATCGGCACGATGGTGTTCGAGCGCTTTGTCTCCGAGGCGCGCGACGAGCCGCCCGATATCGACGTGGATTTCGAGCATGAGCGCCGCGAGGAGGTGATCCAGTGGATCTATGAGCGCTATGGGCGGCATCGCGCGGGGCTCTGCGCCACGGTGATCCATTACCGCACCAAGCGCGCCATCCGCGAGGTGGGCCGCGCCATGGGGCTATCAGAGGATTTGCTGGGCGCCATGACCTCGCAGATATGGGGGCATGGCGGCGAGGGGGCGCTGGAGCCTGCGCGCCTGGCCGAGATCGGGCTTGATCCGCGCGATCCGCGTCTGGCGCGGACGCTGGCGCTGATCCGCGAGATTATCGGTTTTCCCCGGCATCTGAGCCAGCATGTCGGCGGCTTCGTCATCACCGAGGGACGGCTGGATGAGCTGGTGCCCATCGAGAATGCCAGCATGGAGGGACGCACGGTCATTTGCTGGGACAAGGATGACATCGACACGCTGGGGATTCTCAAGGTCGATGTGCTGGCGCTGGGGATGCTGACCTGTATCCGCAAGGCCTTTGACCTCTTGGTGCAGCATCGCGGGCAGGCCTATAGCCTGGCCACGCTGCCGCCCGAGGACGCCCAAGTCTACGACATGCTGAGCCGTGCCGACAGTCTGGGTGTCTTTCAGGTCGAGAGCCGGGCGCAGATGAATTTCCTGCCGCGCATGCGCCCGCGCTGCTTTTACGATCTGGTGATTCAGGTGGCGATCATTCGCCCCGGTCCCATTCAGGGCGATATGGTGCATCCCTTCATCCGCCGTCGGAATGGCGAAGAGGCGGTGAGTTTCCCGTCGGATGAACTGGGGCGGGTGCTGGGCAAGACGCTGGGCGTGCCGCTCTTTCAGGAACAGGCGATGCAGATTGCCATCATCGGCGCGGGGTTCACGCCCGAAGAGGCGGACCGTTTGCGCCGGTCGCTGGCCACCTTCAAGAAACATGGCAATGTCTCTGAGTTTCGCGCGCGGTTTCTGCGCGGGATGCAGGCCAATGGCTATGACAGCGATTTCGCCGAGCGCTGTTTCAGCCAGATCGAGGGTTTTGGCAGCTATGGCTTTCCCGAAAGTCATGCCGCCAGTTTCGCGCATCTGGTCTATGCGAGCGCCTGGCTCAAATGCCATCACCCGGCGATCTTTGCCTGTGCGCTGCTGAATTCCCAGCCTATGGGGTTCTATGCCCCGGCGCAGATCGTGCGCGATGCGCGCGAACATGGTGTCACCGTGCGCCCGGTCTGCATCAACGCTTCCTATTGGGACAATACCATCGAGCCGGACAGCCGGGGGCGGCTGGCGCTGCGTCTGGGGTTTCGCCAGATCAAGGGCGTGGCGCAGGACGAGGCCGACTGGATCGCGGCGGCGCGGGGCAATGGCTATGTGGGCCCCGAGGATGTCTGGCGGCGGGCGGGGGTGACGCCTGCGGCGCTGGCCCGTCTGGCCGAGGCGGATGTGTTTGCCGAGCTTGGTCTTACGCGGCGCGACGCACTCTGGCAGGCGCGGGCAATCGGGGGTGAGCAGCCCTTGCCATTATTCGCGCGGGATATTGACGGCGAGGGGATTGTCGAGCCTGCCGCGCATCTGCCCGCGATGACGCTGGGCGAGGAGGTGGTCGAGGATTACACCGCGCTGCGCCTCAGCCTGCGGGCGCATCCCTTGGCGCTCTTGCGTCACATCCTGACACCACCGGGGGTGTGAGGTTTCTTTATGGTGCAAATACTCCGGGGAGCGCGAGGGGCTGGCCCCTCGCACCCCTGGTCCGGTTCAGAGCGCCGCGAGCAGCGATTCGCCGGCTGTCGCTTCGCAGGTGCCGGGGCTTTCCTCGACATGCAGCACGGTGACGGTGCCATCCTCGACCGCCATCGCATAGCGCTTGGAGCGCGCGAGGAGGCCAGCGGGCGGCGCGTCGAAATCAAGGCCGATGGCCTTGGTGAAGGCGCTCTCGGCGTCGGCCAGCATGGTGATCCCGGCCTCTGTGGCCCCGGTGGCCTCGCCCCAGGCCTTCATCACGAAGGGGTCGTTGACCGAAACGCAGATGATTTCATCCACGCCTGCCGCGTCGAATTGCGCCTTGGTGCGGATGAAGCTGGGGACATGCGCCGAGGAACAGGTGGGCGTATAGGCGCCCGGCACGGCAAAGATCACCACCTTGCGGCCCGCGGTCAGGCTCTTGAGATCGACCGCTTCGGGGCCCTTGTCGCCCAGTTTCAGCAGGGTCGCGTCGGGAAGTTTGTCGCCGGAAGAAAGGGTCATGGTCGTTCCTTGTCTGTCGAGGGTTTCGGGATGGAAGTAGATATAGGCCGGTGATAGGCAAGTGACCATGCCAAAGAAGGAGAGAGCGGGATGTCGGGTGTCGTGGTGATCGGAGCGGGGCAGGCGGGGGCGTCGCTGGTGGCGAAGCTGCGGAGCGAGGGCTATGAGGGCCCCATCACGCTGATCGGCGAAGAGCCGGTGCCGCCCTATCAGCGCCCGCCCCTGTCCAAGAAATACCTGCTAGGCGAGATGGCTCTGGAGCGGCTCTATTTGCGGCCCGAGAGCTATTATGCCGAGGCGGGCATCGACCTGCGGTTGGGCGTGCGCGTCACCGGGATTGACCGCGCGGCGCGGGCGGTGGTGATGGGCGCGGAGCGGTTGGGCTATGAGCATCTGGTGCTGACCACCGGATCGCGCCCCCGCCACCTGCCTGCGGCGATTGGCGGTGATTTGGGCGGTGTGCATGTGGTGCGCACGCTGGCCGATGTCTATGCGATGGCACCGGGGTTTCGCCCCGGCGCGCGCGTGCTGATCGTGGGCGGCGGCTATATCGGGCTTGAGGCGGCGGCGGTCGCGGCCAGCCGGGGGATGCAGGTGGTTCTGGTCGAGATGGCGCCGCGTATCCTGCAGCGGGTGGCTGCCAAGGAGACCTCGGATTATTTCCGCGCGCTGCATGGCCGGCACGGCGTCGATATTCGCGAGGGCGTGGGATTGGAGCGTTTGCTGGGTGACGGCCAGGTCATCGGCGCGCGCCTGTCGGACGGGACGGAGTTGGCCGTGGACATGGTGATCGTTGGCGTTGGCATCGTGCCGGATACCGCGCTCGCCGAGGCGGCAGGGCTGGCGATTGACAATGGAATCGCGGTGGATGCGCAGGGGCGCACCTCCGATCCCGCGATCTGGGCCGCGGGCGATTGTGCGTCCTTCCCCCATAACGAGGGGCGTTTGCGGCTGGAGAGCGTGCCCAATGCCATCGACATGGCCGACTGTGTGGCGGGCAATATCCTGGGGCGTGGCGTGGATTATGTGCCAAAGCCGTGGTTCTGGTCGGATCAATACGATGTGAAGTTGCAGATCACGGGGCTGAGCACCGGCTATGACCGGATCGTGACGCGCGATGGCGGGGCGGCGGTGTCGTTCTGGTACTACCGGGGCGATCAGTTGCTGGCGGTGGACGCGATGAACGATCCGCGTGCCTATATGGTGGGAAAGCGGTTGATTGATGCCGGGAAATCGGCCGATCCGGCGGTGGTGGCGGATGCGGGGGCCGATCTCAAGGTATTGCTCGGGTGAGGATCATCGGCGGGGCGCATCGCGGGCGGGCGCTGGCCAGTGTCGGCAAGGGCGATGAGGCGGCGCATCTGCGGCCCACGTCGGACCGGGTGCGCGAGGCGCTCTTTAACGTGCTGGCCGGGGGCTATGGCGATCCGGTGACGGGGGCGCGGGTGCTCGATATTTTCGCGGGCACCGGCGCGCTGGGGCTGGAGGCCTTGTCGCGCGGGGCGGAGGCCGTGAGCTTCATCGAGAGCGGGCGCAAGGCGCTGTCGCTCTTGCGGCAGAACATCGGGCTTTGCCGCGCCGAGGAGGAAACGCGCGTGTTCCCTCTGGATGCGCGCAGGCCGGGGAATAATCCCACGGCGGCGCATGAGCTGGTCTTTCTCGATCCGCCCTATGGCAAGGGGCTGGGCGAGGAGGCGCTGACGGCGGCGCTGGCGGGGGGCTGGATTTCTGAAGAGGCGCTGATCGTCTGGGAGGAAAGTGCCGCAATCACCCCGCCCGAGGGGCTGCGCCTGTTGGAAGAGCGGCGTTATGGCGATACGGTGATTAGGTTTCTGGAGCGGGGATAGGCGGTGGACGTAGAGATCACGGTTGTGAATTGGGGTGAACGACCACTGGTATCGTGTGAAACGAAACTTCCCGATACAAGCCTTCCCGTATTTTCTCTAACATGTCTATGAGCACTATGAAGATGCGGTCAGCATCTCGTATCGCTTCATCGACCAGATCCATTGTAATTGCAGTTCGATCTGTTCGATATAATGGTTCCGTAAAAGATCCATCATTGTGTACGTAGTCCACTCTGAGAAAACCACTGGGTGAGCCGTAGAACGCCCCGTGTGCTGCCAAGTGCCTATTTCTCTTAAATTCATTGATCCATGAGCAAAGTGTCTTCAACTCTGATGAAAAGCCAAATTCTTCGGCTTTACTGGAACATCTTTTCAGTTCGCGTATCAGGTCAGAAGTTGAACGTTTGCGATTTTTCCAATAATTTTCTAACCAGTTGGCATCACTTGGAAAAACCCCACTTAGGCAAACAATTAAAGCGCTCGCGTTCTTTTCTATGTGGGCGCATAGTTGCATATAGACGCCAAGGGCGTAGAGAAATTCGTTGGGAAGCAGCTTCTCAATCTCGGATGAATACTGATTTTTCAAGTCCGCTCTCCTGTCAAACCCTAAATAAAAATCCGTCCCTTACTGGCGTTCTCCCCAAGCATTGTGCCGCGCGATCGCTGGGCCGGGGACTAGCGATGCAACGGTAGTGGTTGCCACTTTATGCCTGCCAAGTTCGTCTAAACTCTCAGAATTTTACTCCCTCTCAAAATCGCTAGGCCGCGGGACAGCCCAGCGATCGCGCGGCGCCCTTCGGGCTTGATTCCGCGCGGTGTCTTAACCCTTCATCAACTCGGGCAAGTCCCCCGTCAGCCCCGCCGCCTCGCGGATGAAGCCCCGGCGCAGGCGGGGCATATGGCCGAGCGCGCCCATGCCAAGATCGCGGGCGGCGCGAAGGAGCGGGTTGTCGTTGGAGAAAAGCCGGTTGGTGAGGTCGGTGGCCAAGGCGAGCGTCGCGGTGTCGAACCGCCGCCACTGCTGGTAGCGGGCGAGCACATCGGGTGCTGCGATATCCTCGCCCCGGTGCGCGGCCTCGGTCATCACCTGTGCCAGCGCGGCGACATCGCGCAGGCCCGCGTTGAGCCCCTGTCCGGCAATCGGATGCATGCCGTGGGCGGCGTCACCGATCAGCGCAAGGCGGTCCGCGACAAAGCTGTTGGCCACGGTCAGGCTGAGCGGATAGGTGTAGCGCGCGCCGCGCAGTTTGATGGCACCGAGGAAATCGCCAAAGCGCGGGCGCAGCACCTCCATGAATTCGGCATCGGGAAGGGCGGCGAAGCGGGCGGCGGTGGCGTCGGTCTCGGACCAGACGATCGAGCTGACATTGCCGGGCAGCGGCAGGATCGCGAGCGGGCCGGGAGGCATGAAGAACTGATGCGCGATGCCGTGATGCGGCAATTCGTGTTCGATGGCCGCGACGAGTGCCGTCTGGCCATAGCCCCAGCCGGTGCGCCGGATACCCGCGCGCGCGGCGGTGCCTGAGCTACGCCCATCGGCCCCGATGAGAAGACGGCCCGTGAGGGTCTTGCCCGAGGCGAGCGTGACGGTGACGCCAGTGGCGTCGCTTTCTTGTGCTGTGACCGTGTCGTTGGAAACCTGGGTGATCAGGGGTTGCTCTGCCATGGCTTCGATCAGGGCGCGGCGGAGGTAGCGATCCTCGAGCATATGGCCCATCGGGCCTTCTTCGATCTCGGCATGGTCGAAATGCAGGAAGAAAGGTGATGGCCCTTCGCCCGCACGCCCGTCCGAAACCTTGATTTCCAGCATCGGCTGGGCATGTTCGGCCACGCGGTCCCAGATCCCGAGGTTCTGCAAGAGCCGCACCGAGGCGAGCGCCAAGGCATAGGCGCGCCCGTCGAAGGCCGCATTCTTGCGGGTGGGTTCGGGTAGGGCGTCGATCACCGTGCTGGAAAGCCCCGCCTGGGCGGCGGCAAGGGCGAGGGTGGGGCCGTTGAGGCCGCCACCGACGATGAGAAGGTCGCTGTCATGTGTCATGCGCCCAATATGTGCGTGCGCGCGGGATTGTCCATGCGCCGCTCTGCCGCTAGCAATGGTTTTTGAACGCAAGAGGGGGACGGGATGCGGGACTGGCTGAAGATGACGGCGGGCGATCTGGGGCGCGGCATTGGTCGTGGCGAGATTGACCCCGAGGCTCTGTGTGAGACCTATCTGGGGGCAATCCAGGCTCATCCGTTGCGGAGCCGCATTTACAGCGCGGTGACCGAAGAGCGCGCGCTGGCCGAGGCGGCGGCGGCATCGGCGCGGGCCAAGGCGGGGCAGCGTCTGGGCCTGCTCGACGGGGTGCCGGTCAGCTGGAAAGACCTCTTTGACAGCGCAGGTGTGGCGACCGAGGCGGGATCGGCGCTGTTGCAAGGCCGGGTGCCGGATCGCGATGCCGAAGTCTTGCGCAACGGCACGGCGGCGGGGTTGGTCTGCCTTGGCAAGACGCATATGAGCGAACTGGCCTTTTCCGGTCTGGGCCTCAATCCGGTGACGGCAACACCGCCCTGCGTGAACAATGCGAAGGCCGTGCCGGGGGGCTCGTCGTCGGGGGCGGCGGCGAGCGTGGCCTTTGATCTGGCCCCCTGCGGGATCGGGTCGGACACGGGCGGGTCGGTGCGCATCCCGTCGGCGTGGAATGATCTGGTCGGGCTCAAGACCACTTCGGGGCGGGTTTCGTTGCAGGGGGTGGTGCCGCTTTGCCTGCGGTTCGACACGGTGGGGCCGCTGGCCCGCTCGGTCGAGGATTGCGCGCTGATGCTGGCGGCATTGGAAGGGGGCAAGGCGGCGGATTTGCGCGGGGCGACCTTGGCGGGGCTGCGGTTTGCAGTGCTGCGGACGTCGGTGATGGAGGATATTCGGCCCGAACCGGCGCGCGCCCATGCGCTCGCGCTGGAGGTGCTGCGAGAGGCGGGCGCGGTGATCGAAGAGATCGAGGCGCCCGAGGTGGCCGAGGCGCTGCCGCTCTCGCCGGTGCTGTTCACGGGCGAGGCCTATGGGCTCTGGCGCGAGGTGATCGAGGCGGCGCCGGACAAGATGTTCGCGCCGATTCTGGAGCGGTTCCGCAGCGGCAAGGACATCAGTGCCGCCGATTATGTGGCGGGGTGGCGCAAGCTCGAGGTGCTGCGCGCGACATGGAACGCGCGGGTGGCGGGCTATGATGCGGTGCTCATGCCCACGGCTCCCAATCTGCCGCCCGATCAGGCGCGGCTCCTGGCCGATCCCGACTATTACGTAACCGAGAACCTGCTGACCTTGCGCAATACGCGGGTGGGCAATCTCTTGGGGCTCTGTGCCGTGACGCTGCCCACGGGGGAGCCGAGTTGCGGTCTGATGCTCTGCGGGCAGCCCTATGGTGAGGAGCGGCTGTTGCGGGTGGCAAAGGCGGTCGAGGATGTTCTCTGCCCCCGACGCGGGGAATAGGGCCATGCATCCCAATCCCGCCTTTCGTCAGGCCACGGCGGCGTACAATCTGGAATTTGCGCGCGCACGCGGGTTCGGGATCCTGGCGGTTTGCAGCCCCGAGGGGCCATTGATGAGCCATATTCCGTTTCTCTTGAATGCGGATGGGACGCAGGTCGAGTTTCATCTGGTACGTTCCAATCCGATTGCGCGGCTTTTGACTGGGCCGCTCAAGGCGCGGTTGGCGATCGAGGGGCCGCATTCCTATGTCTCGCCCGACTGGTATGGGGTCGAGGATCAGGTGCCGACGTGGAACTATGTCGCCGTGCATCTGGTGGGAGAGGTCATGTTGCAGCCGCAAGAGGGGATGCGCGACCTTCTGGATCGGCAATCGGCGGAGTTCGAGGCGCGGCTTGCGCCCAAGCCGGAATGGCGGGCCGAAAAGATGACGCCCGAGGTGCTGGACCGAATGATGCGGCAGATCGTGCCCTGCGCGATGCGGGTGGACGAGATCGCGGGCACGTGGAAGCTGGGGCAGAACAAGCCCGAGGAGGTGCGTCTGCGTGCCGCCGATTATCTGGGCCCGGCAGGGCAGGGGCAGGAAACTGACCTCTTGGCCGAATGGATGCGCGCGCCGCCTGCGTGAGCGGCTTTACAGCGTCGGGGGCTGGGCCTAGGGTCACGCCAAAACTTCAAGGAGCGCGTCATGAAACTCATTTCCTCGCCTTTGTCCCCCTTTGTGCGCAAGGTGCGTGTACTCTTGCTGGAAAGCGGTCTGGCGGACCAGGTCGAAGTGGTCGATGTGACCACCACGCCGCTGGAGACCGATCCGCAGGCGGCGGCGGCCAATCCGCTGGGCAAGATTCCCGCGCTGGTGCGGCTCGACGGTCCGGCAATCCACGACAGCCGGGTGATCACCCGCTATCTGGATCAGCAGGCGGGCGGGCGGTTTTATCCCGAGGCGCGGCTCTGGGAGGTGCTGACGCTGGAGGCGATTGCCGAAGGCATCATGGAAGCGGCGCTGGCGATGACCTATGAAGCACGGTTTCGTCCCGAAGACATGCGCTATGCGCCTTGGGTCGAGGGGCAGTGGGCCAAGGCGGCGCGGGCGCTGGATGCCGTGGAAGGGCGCTGGATGAGCCATCTCGCGGGGCCGCTCGACATGAGCCATATCGCGCTGGGTTGTGCGCTGGGCTATCTCGATTTTCGCCATGACGTGCGCGGTTGGCGGGATGGGCATCCGGCGTTGGAGGCGTGGTATGCCAAGATGAGCGCGCGCGAAAGCATGGTTAAAACTGCCCCGGCGTAAGCGTGGTCGGCGTGAGAGGGCCGCGCCCGGCTTGCCGAACAGGACCCGTGAAGCGCGACAGATGCGCGCTCTGTTGAAATCTAGGGGCAATGCAGGCTGGACGGCCCCCCAAAGCCTCGCTAAATAGCCGCACATGCTGGCTTTGGGAATCCCGAGGCCTATCATCGTATGAGGCCGATTGCGGCACTGATATATAGGGAGTATTTCTCGTGTCCCACGCAGAAGATCACGAAGGCACCCGGAGGGATTTCCTCTATTATGCGACCGCGGGCGCGGGTGCCGTGACCGCAGGCGCAGCCATCTGGCCGCTGATCAACCAGATGAACCCCTCGGCGGATGTTCAGGCTCTGTCCTCGATCCGCGTGGATGTGTCCGGGATTGAACCTGGGACGCAATTGACGGTGAAATGGCTGGGCAAGCCGGTGTTCATCCGTCGCCGGACCGCGAAAGATATCGAGGCGGCGCGCAGCGTTGATGTCGCCACGCTGCCCGACGGTCTGGCACGCAATGCAAATATCGAAGAGACCGCACCCGCAACGGACGAGAACCGTACGCTCGATGAAGCGGGTGAATGGCTGGTCGAAATGGGCGTATGCACCCATCTCGGTTGCGTTCCCATCGGTGATGGTGCCGGTGATTTCGGTGGTTGGTTCTGCCCCTGTCACGGGTCGCACTATGACAGCGCGGGCCGTATCCGCAAAGGGCCCGCCCCGGAGAACCTTCCGGTGCCGGTGGCCCAATTCCTCGACGAAACCACGATCCAACTGGGATAAGGAAACGCGCAAATGTCCGGGATTCCGCACGATCACTATGAGCCCAAGACGGGCGGCGAGAAATGGCTTCATTCGCGCCTGCCCATCGTCGGGTTGCTTTATGACACCATCATGATTCCCACGCCCAAGAACCTGAACTGGATGTGGATCTGGGGTATTGTTCTGACCTTCTGTCTGGTGCTGCAAATCGTCACCGGCATCATTCTGGTGATGCATTACACGCCGCATGTCGATCTGGCCTTTGCCAGCATCGAGCATATCATGCGCAACGTGAACGGTGGTCATTTCATTCGCTACCTGCATATGAACGGCGCGTCGCTGTTCTTTGTGGCCGTTTACCTGCATATTTTCCGCGGTCTCTACTATGGGTCTTACAAAGCCCCGCGTGAGGTGACGTGGATCATCGGCATGTTGATTTATCTTGCGATGATGGGCACGGCATTCATGGGTTATGTGTTGCCTTGGGGGCAGATGTCGTTCTGGGGGGCCACGGTGATCACCGGGCTGTTTGGCGCGATCCCGTTCATCGGCGAGTCGATCCAGACCTGGCTGTTGGGTGGGCCAGCGGTGGACAATGCCACGCTGAACCGCTTCTTCTCGCTGCATTATCTCTTGCCCTTTGTGATCGCCGCACTGGTGGCGCTGCATATCTGGGCGTTCCACACCACGGGCAACAACAACCCGACCGGCGTGGACGTGCGCCGCACCTCCAAGGAAGAGGCGCAGAAGGATACCGTTCCGTTCTGGCCCTATTTCGTGATCAAGGACCTCTTTGCCTTGGCCGTGATCATGGTGGTGTTCTTTGCCATCGTCGGTTTCATGCCCAACTACCTTGGCCATCCCGACAACTACATCGAAGCGAATCCGCTGGTGACGCCCGCGCATATCGTGCCGGAATGGTACTTCTTGCCGTTCTACGCGATCCTGCGTGCCTTTACCGCCGATGTCTGGGTGGTGATGTTCGCCAACTGGATCACCGGCGGAATCATCGACGCCAAGTTCTTTGGCGTGTTGGCGATGTTCGGGGCTATCGCGGTGATGGCGCTGGCACCCTGGCTTGATACGTCTTCGGTGCGGTCGGGCCGCTATCGCCCGATGTTCAAGTGGTGGTTCTGGCTCTTGGCGATCGACTTTGTCGTCCTGATGTGGGTGGGCGCAATGCCCGCAGAACCGCCCTATTCCACGATTTCGCTGATCGCGTCGGCCTATTGGTTCGCCTATTTCCTGGTGATCCTGCCGCTCTTGGGCGTGATCGAGAAACCCGAGGCCCAGCCTGCCACCATCGAGGAAGATTTCGATGCGCATTATGGCAAGGCCCACACGCCCGCCGAATAAGAAAGGACGGATGACAATGTTCAAGACAACAGGCATTGCGGCCCTTGTGGCCCTGTCCCTCTCGACCGGCGGCGCATTGGCCGCCGGGGGCGAGGGGCATATCGAGGACGTCGCCTTTTCCTTTGAAGGTCCGTTCGGCAAGTTCGACCAGAACCAGCTTCAGCGCGGTCTGAAGGTCTATACGCAGGTCTGTGCGGCCTGCCATGGGCTGAAGTATGTGCCGCTGCGCACCCTCGGCGACGAGGGTGGGCCGCACCTGCCCGAGGATCAGGTCTTTGCCTATTCCGAGCAGTTCGAGGTGTTCGATCCGGAGCTTGACGATTTCCGGACGGCCACGCCGACCGACCATTTCCCGGCTGTGACCTCGGCCGGGGCCCCGGACCTGAGCCTGATGGCCAAGAAGCGTGCGGGCTTTCACGGCCCTTATGGCACGGGTCTGAGCCAGCTCTTCAACGGGATGGGCGGGGCAGAGTATATCTACTCGCTGATGACCGGCTATCACGAAGTGCCGGAATGTGCGCCCGAGGATTTCCCCGGCACCTATAACGCGGCCTTTACGGCGGGCGGCTATCCCGAAGAGTGCAAGGACGAGCATGGGCACCACACGGTTCCCGGTACTTGGATTGCCATGGGCCAGCCGCTCTGGGGTGACGATGTCGAATATGACGACGGCACCGCGGCCACGTTGGAACAAGAGGCCGAGGATGTCGCGGCCTTCCTGATGTGGACGGCGGAGCCCAAGATGATGGCGCGCAAGCATGCGGGCCTGACCGGCGTGATCTTCCTCACCATCCTGTCGGTGCTGCTCTATCTGACCAACAAGCGGATCTGGGCCCCGGTCAAGGGCAAGAAAACGAGCTGATCGAGTCGCGACCTCATGCATTACGAAAGCCCCGCAAGCCCGGCTTGCGGGGCTTTTGCGTGACGTTGGGTCAAAAATATTTCAAGACGTGGTCAAATAGCGCAGGGGGCAAGGTGACGCAACGTTTGCAAACGCCTGCCAATCCTCTATGAGTTTGGCAATCGCTACCAAAAAATACAGGCACATGCTCGATCAAACCCACCCCGCCCCGCTGCCACCTGAAACACGCGCTGGTAGGGAATGGGCGCAACTCCTTGCGAAATACCGCGAACCGAGTTCGCCGCGTGCCGCGTTTGAATTGTGCGTGACGGTTGGCCCGTTTCTCGCCCTTTGGGGGTTGGCGTGGTGGGCGCTGTCGCTGAGTTACGTGTTGAGTGTCGTTCTGGCGCTCTGCGCCGCGCCGTTCCTGTTGCGCCTGTTTGCTATCCAGCATGATTGCGGCCATGGCGCGTTTTTCAAGAGCCGGTCGATGAACGACTGGCTGGGTCGCGCGCTTGGGGTTGTGACGCTCACGCCTTATGATGTGTGGCGACATTCGCATTCGATCCACCACAGTTCCTCGGGCAATCTGGGGCGGCGGGGCATCGGCGATATAAACACGCTGACGGTGGCGGAATATGCCGCGCTGACGCCGTTTCAGCGGCTGAAATACCGGCTCTATCGCAATCCGCTGGTTCTGTTCGGGTTGGGGCCGGGCTATATCTTTTTGCTGGAGAACCGCCTGCCGCTCGGGTTCATGGGCAAGGCGCGCTATTGGGTCAGCGCGATGGCGACCAATGCTGTTCTGGTGGCGGTGCTGGGGCTGGTGGCGTGGTTCGGGGGGCTGATGCCGATTCTATTGATCTTTTTGCCTTCGACCGTTCTGGCGGCGACGGCGGGAGTGTGGCTTTTCTATGTGCAGCATCAGTTCGAGACGACCCATTGGGAGGCCGAGGAAAACTGGCAATTGCATGATGCCGCGCTTGAGGGCAGCTCGCATTATGTGCTGCCCGGCTGGCTGCAATGGTTGAGCGCCAATATCGGGATTCACCACGTCCATCACGTCAACAGCCGCATTCCTTTTTACCGTTTGCCCGAAGCGCTGCGGGATCACGCCCAACTGGCCCAGATCAACCGGATGACCATCCGCGAGAGCCTTGCCAATGCACGGCTGCATCTTTGGGACGAAAAAGCACGTCGGTTGTTGTCTTTTGCCGAAGCACGGGCGGTGATCGAGGCGGCTTGAATTCGGCGGTCCGCTGCCTAGCTACCCCTCAGGAGGACCGCTATGCGCATCAATGCAGATTTTTCCCAACGTGTCGTGATCCGGCCAGAGGATTACACTTGGGTGCAATCCCCCGCGACCGGAGTCGAGCGGATGATGCTGGACAGAATCGGGGATGAGGTGGCGCGTGCAACCACCATCGTGCGGTTCGCGCCGGATTCGTATTTCGACGCCCATACCCATGATGGCGGTGAGGAATTCCTTGTCCTGGAGGGGGTGTTTTCCGACGAGAGTGGAGATTATCCGGCGGGGTCTTATGTGCGCAATCCGATTGGCACACGTCACAAGCCCCATACCAAGGACGGCTGCACGATCCTTGTGAAGCTCTACCAGTTTGACACGTCCGATACCGAGCAATTCCACATTGACACGAAACGTGCCGCGTTTCGCCCGGGTCTGGTTGAGGGGCTGAGCGTGCTGCCGCTGCATACGGCTGTGAATGAGAATGTGGCGCTGGTGCGTTGGGCGCCCGGCACGCGGTTCACACCGCATCGGCATTGGGGCGGCGAAGAGATATTCGTGATCGAAGGCACCTTTGCCGATGAGCACGGCAGCTACCCGGCGGGGACCTGGCTGCGCAGCCCGCATCTGTCAGAGCACAAACCCTATTCCGACGAGGGCTGTCTGATCTATGTGAAGACGGGGCATCTGCTCGATCAGGTTGCGGCGTGATATTCTATTCTAGGGCGTGTTGCGCCCCATCGAAACCACACCCGTCCCGGGCTTGACCCGGAGTGTCGCCGAGTCAGCGTAGAGGTCCCGGCTCGGGGGGCGGGGCGATGTGACCCCGATGAGACGCCATCCGCTCCGGCCTTCTTTCCAGCGTCCGCGCGCCGCTTCGCATAGCCTTAGCGCGGCAAAGGATTGCTCGCGCGGTTGTAGGGGCGCCAATTGGTGATCTCGGGATAGTACATCTCGCGCCAGCGGCGCACGCGGGGGTTCATCACCCGCCGCCAAATGGGCGGGACCATGGCAGCCAAGGTCATCACCGGATAGCCATAGGGCAGTTGCGGCGCGTCCGCCTCGGTGTAATTCTGCAAGAGCGGAAAGCGGCGATCGGGTTTGTAGTGATGATCCGAATGGCGTTGCAGATTGATCAAGAGCCAGTTCGACGCCTTGTGCGCCGCGTTCCAGCTATGGCGCGGTTGGACATGCTCGTATTTGCCGTCGCCCAGATGTTTGCGCGTCAGGCCGTAATGTTCGATGTAATTCACCAGCTCCAATTGCCAGATTGCAACGAAGGCCTGCCAGACAAAGAGAGCAAGGCCGATCCAGCCGCCGATCAGCCCGGCCAGCAGGACCATGAACCCTTGCAGCGCCCAGTATTTGAAAAACGGGTTCTTGAGGTCATGCCACGGCAGGTTGCGGCGGGCGAGCATGTCGGCCTCTGCCTTGAAGGCCGAGTGCCAGCTTTGCCGGAGCACGCGCGGGAAAAAGCGGTGGAACCCCTCGTTACAGCGCGCCGTGACCGGATCGCGGGGGGTGCCCACATAGCGGTGATGCACCAGCAGATGCTCGGAGCGGAAATGCGAATAGAGCACCATCGCCAAAAGAATGTCGCCCATGAACCGCTCGCCCCGGTTTTTCTGATGCATGAGCTCGTGGCTGTAGTTGATCCCGACCGTGCCGGTGATCACCCCCACGCCAAAGAAAAGCAGGATGGTTTCCAGAGGGCTGAGATGGGCGTCACCGGGGCCGGTGACATACCAGATCAGCCAATAGAGCAGCCCGAATTGCAAAGGGGCCCAGATCAGGGTGATGGCGCGATACCAGGTCAATTGATCCTCGCGCGTCTCAAGATCGGCATTCTCGGTATAAAGCCCAAGAAAGGCGTCGAGGATCGAGAAGAAATACCACGTGGTGAGCGGGAGCAGCAGAACGGTCCAGCCGCCGTTGAGCGCGCCCAGAACGCCCAAGGGCAACAGGAGCAGAGACATCCAGAAGGGCAAAGCGCGGTGCAGTTGGGCAACCTGTGCGGCGGGGATCATGGGGGTGTCCTGTGCAGTTTACACTTACATATCACGGCTTATCACGCGGAAGAGTTTAGCGCAGCCCGCGCAAGGTCAAAGACCTTTCGCATGACGGTAGGCAATTCCGCGGGACGAAACGTTGCGTCAGGCAGGAACTGGCCGCGCCCTGGTGTCGCATCCTCTGGCAGAAGCGCCACGTGGACGCGGAGGCGGAGGTGGAAATGGGTGAAGGTGTGGCGGGCCTCGGCATTTAGCTCCTGCCAGTGGGCGGCAATGGGCGGGGCGGGGGATGGGGTGTCGCCCCAATCGCTGCAGGGCCAGCCCAGCATCCCGCCCAAGAGGCCGCTGTCGGGGCGGCGCTCGAGCAGCCATGCGCCGTCGGCGCGACGGGCGACATAGGCGTGACCATGGCGCAGTGGTTTGGCCGTCTTGGGCAGTTTGCGCGGCAGGTCTGCGGCGGTGCCTGCAGCGTGGGCGGCACAGGGCGCGCGCCAGGGGCAGAGGGCGCAGGCGGGGGATTTGGGCGTGCAGATGGTGGCGCCAAGGTCCATCACCGCCTGTGCGTAATCACCGGGGCGCGAGCGGGGCGTGAGGCGGGCAGCGGCCTCGGTCAGTTCGCGCTTGGCGGTGGGCAGGGGGGTGTGGATGTCATGGAGCCGCGCCATCACCCGTTCGACATTGCCGTCCACCACCACATGCGGCTGATCATAGGCAATGGCGGCAATGGCGGCGGCGGTATAGGGCCCGATGCCGGGTAGCGCGCGCAGGCCGTCGAGCGTGTCGGGAAAGCGTCCGTTGTGATCGCGCACGACCGCGCGGGCGCATTTCAGGAGATTGCGGGCACGGGCGTAGTAGCCCAAGCCCGCCCATTCGCCCATCACGGCAGAATCTTCTGCCGCCGCCAGATCGGCAACGGTGGGCCAGAGCGTTGTGAATCGCAGGAAGTAGGATTTGACCGCCGCGACGGTTGTCTGTTGCAGCATCACTTCGCTGAGCCAGACGCGGTAGGGATCGGGGTGCGCGCCGCCTGCTCGGGCGGCGGGGCTGATCCGCCATGGCAGGTCGCGGGCATGGGTATCATACCACGCGAGAAGGCTCTCAGCCTCGGCGAAATAACGCATAGTTTATCCCTCTGCCTCGCAATCTGCTCTGGTATCCCCTGTCACATGCCATAGATTAGCGCCAATGAGGAGAGCGCCAACCATGACCAGCCGCAAGGCCGCGACATACGGGTTCAAACGCACCTCGGCGTTGCTGCAGACCAGCATCCGCCGCGCCTCGGAGAGCCGTGGCTTCGCACAATCGCGGCTCTTGACCCATTGGGCCGAAGTGGTGGGCGAGGACATCGCGGCCATTGCCCGCCCGGTCGAGGTCTCTTATGCGCGGCAGGGGATGGGGGCAACGCTCACGTTGCTCACGACCGGCGCGCAGGCCCCAATGCTGGAGATGCAAAAGGAAAAGCTGCGCGAGCGGGTCAATGCCGTTTACGGCTACAATGCGATTGCGCGTATTCGTATCACCCAGACAGCCCCCGTGGGTTTTGCCGAGGGGCAGGTGGATTTCTCACATCGGCCCAAGGTGGCGCCGGCGCCCGCCGTGCCGCCCGAGACACTCGAGGCCGCCACGAGCCTTGCCGCGCCTGTCACAGACGACGGGTTGCGGGCCGCGCTGGAAAGGCTGGCGCGCAACGTGTTAACCAAGCAGCAACACTGACCGACCCATCAGACCAAGGATAAAGACATGAAACACATGATCGCAACCGGGGCGCTGGCCCTTGCCATGCTCACAGGCCCCGCCGTGGCACAAGAGGCCGCCCCCGATACGTCGCAGATCGTCGAAATGACGATGGGGCCAGAGGATGCCAAGGTCACGATCATCGAATATGCGTCCTTTACCTGTCCGCATTGCGCGAATTTCCACAAAGGGCCGCTCAAGCAATTGAAGGCCGATTACATCGACACGGACAAGATCCATTTCATTTATCGCGATGTCTATTTTGACCGGTTCGGCCTATGGGCGTCGATGGTGGCGCGCTGCGGCGGGCCCGAGAAATTCTTTGGCATCTCTGATATGCTCTATGAGCAGCAGCGCGAATGGACCCAAGGCGAGCCCGCCGCGATTGCCGACAACCTGCGCCGCATCGGCAAGGTCGCGGGGTTGGAGCCGGATGCGGTCGAGGCCTGCCTGAACGACACCGAAAAGGCCAAGGCGCTTGTGGCCTGGTATCAGCAGAACGCCGAGGCGGATGCGGTCGAGTCGACCCCGACCCTGGTGATCAACGAGCAGAAATATTCCAATATGGCCTATGACGATCTCAAGGCCATCATCGAGGAAAAGCTGGCGGAGTGATCCGCCACGTGGGATGGGCCGGGATTGGTGTTCCGGCCCCTTAATCCCTCTGGACAGTCTCTCGCGGCGGTGGCAGAATTTGATCAAATTCCCACCAATGCCGGAGCACCCCCATGAAAGACGACAATTTCCTGCGTGAGATGAACGCGCGCCACCTGTGGCACCCGATGGGGCATCCCGGCGAGCAGCAGGCCAACGCGCCCAAGATCATCAAGAGCGCCTCAGGTGTGCGGATCACCGACATTGACGGGCATGATCCGGTGGATGCGGTGGGGGGCCTCTGGTGTGTCAACCTCGGCTATTCCAACGATGTGGTGAAACAGGCGATTTCCGATCAGCTCTGGCAGTTGCCCTATTATTCGGCCTTTGCCGGTAGCACCAATCCCGCGGCGATCGAGGCGTCCTATGCGGTGCAGGAATTCTTTGCCGAAGATGGGATGACGCGCGTCTTTTTCACCTCTGGTGGGTCGGATAGCGTGGACACGGCGCTGCGCATGGCGCGGCAATATCACCGCCTGCGGGGGGAACCCACGCGCACCAAGTTCCTGAGCCTGAAAAAGGGCTATCACGGCACCCATTGGGGCGGGGCGAGCGTCAATGGCAACAACCGCTTCCGCATCACCTATGAGCCGCTCTTGCCGGGATGCTATCACCTGCCCAGCCCCTATACCTATCGCAATCCCTATGACGAGACCGATGGGGCCAAACTGGCGCAGAAGATTGCCGCGGCCATGGTGGATGAGATCGAGTTTCAGGACCCCTCGACCATTGCCGCCTTTATCATGGAGCCCATTCAGGGCGCGGGCGGGGTGATCGTGCCGGATGCCTCCTTCATGAAGCTTATGCGCGAGATCTGCGACCGCTACGGCATCCTGATGATTTCGGATGAGGTGATCACCGGGTTCGGGCGCACCGGCGACTGGACCGGCGCGCGGCACTGGGGCGTCAAGCCCGACATGATGACCATCGCCAAGGGCATTACCAGCGGATACTTCCCGGTGGGCGGTGTGGTTCTGGGCGACAAGGTGGCCGACGTCTTTGAAAAGGCGGGGCCGGAAGGCAGCATCTGGACCGGCTATACCTATTCGGCGCATCCCGTGGGCGCGGCGGCCGTGGTGGCGTGCCTGTCGGAAACTCTGCGGCTGGATACCAAGAGCAATGCCGCCGTGCGCGGCACGCAGCTCTATGAAGGGGTCAAGAAGCTGGCCGAAAAATACGACATCATCGGTGATGTGCGTGGCGGCCATGGGTTGATGATGGGGATCGAGCTGGTCAGCGACCGCGCCAAGAAAACGCCGATGGATGCCGCGACCATGAAGCGGGTGCATCAGGCCACCTATGAGGCAGGCGCGATGGTGCGTCTGGGGGCGCATAACATCCTGATGTCGCCGCCCCTGGTGATTTCCGAAGCTGAAATCGACGTGATCCTGTCGGCGCTCGATGCCGGGTTTGCGGCGGCCTGAGCAGGCAATTCTACCTCTGAAAAAGCACGCAAGCGCCTGTTATGGCGCTTGCGTGACGGAAATTGAAGAGGCTTGGCAGTCGTCAGCCAAACCGACCCCATGCTGACTTCATGGCTTTTGACATGTTATCCCATGCCTCGTCGGCGCCGGTCTTGAAATCTTTCCACGCCTCGATGCTGGCGGCCTCAATCTTGTCATACTCGGCTGCCATTTCGGCGCGTTTTTCGCGCAGCTCTTTGATTTGATCCTGATACTTGATCTGCATGTCGGCAGAAGCCTCGCGCGACTGGGCTTGCAGCTTGTCGATTTCGGCTTTCCATTGATCGAGTTGGGCGTGCAGCTTTTTCTGGTATGTCTCTTTGTCCATAACTGGTCCTCCTTGAGGGAAATCGTCGTGTCGTTCTGACATTTATCTATGCATGATCTCCCTGAATCCAAAGGGGCCAGCGGATGTCCGCCGGCCCCCATGATTGTCAAATCGGGTGAAAAGTTACTCGAACTTCTTGATTTCGCCGGACTTCAGGCGGCTGAGATAGCTGTCAAGCTCGCGTTTGACGATGGGCATCAGGAAATAGAGCCCGATGATGTTGACCACCGCCATGGCAAAGATCGCCGCATCCGAAAAGTCGATCACCGGGCCGAGGTTGGCGGCCGCACCGATCACCACGAAGATGCAGAAGATCACCTTGAACACCAGTTCCTTGGTCTCGCCTTCGCCAAAGAGGTAGGTCCAGGCCTTGAGCCCGTAGTAGGACCAGCTGATCATGGTCGAGAAGGCAAAGAGCACGACGGCAATGGCCAGCACATAAGGAAACCAGCTGATTGCGCTGCCAAAGGCCGCGGAGGTGAGACCCACGCCGGAGGTGCCGCCGACGGTCTGGATCGCCGTGCCCGCCTCGTTGAGCAGGTAGTTGCCATCCGATCCTGCAACCAGCTGTCCCGTGATGATGATCACCAGCGCGGTCATGGTGCAGATCACCACCGTGTCGATAAAGGGTTCAAGCAGCGACACGAAACCTTCGGTGATCGGTTCCTTGGTGCGCACCGCCGAATGGGCGATGGCGGCGGAGCCGACGCCGGCCTCGTTGGAAAAGGCCGCGCGCTTGAAGCCTTGGATCAGCGCGCCGACCATGCCACCCGCAACGCCCAGCCCGGTAAAGGCCCCTTCGAAGATCTGGCCAAAGGCCCAGCCAATCTGATCGGCATTCATCGCGATGATGATCAGCGCCGTGCCAACGTAGAGGATGCCCATGAAGGGCACGATTTTCTCGGTCACCTTGGCGATGGATTTGAGGCCGCCCACGATCACCGCAAAGACCACACCGGCAAAGATCACGCCGGTGATCCAGCCCGGATAAGCGCCGACGATGCCGGCAATCTGCTGATGCGCCTGATTGGCCTGAAACATGTTGCCGCCGCCGAGCGCGCCGAGGATACAGAAGATCGAGAACATCACGGCGAGGATTCTGCCACCGGGCAGGCCGCGTTCGGCAAAGCCCTTGGTCAGGTAATACATCGGGCCGCCCGAGACGCGGCCGTCGGGGTATTCGTTGCGGTATTTCACGCCCAAGGTGCATTCGGTGAATTTCGACGCCATGCCCATGAGGCCCGCAAGGATCATCCAGAAGGTCGCGCCGGGGCCACCGATGCTGACCGCGACGGCGACGCCTGCGATATTACCAAGGCCCACGGTGCCCGACAGGGCGGTGGCGAGCGCCTGAAAATGGCTGACTTCGCCGGCATCGTTGGGGTCGGAATAGTCGCCTTTGACCAGTGCGATGGAATGACCGATCGCGCGGAATTGAATAAAGCCGAAATAGAGCGTGAACACGGTGGCACCGATCACAAGCCACGCCACGATCCACGGAAAGGAAGTGCCCGGAAAGTTGGAAAAGATCAGATTGACGAACCAGCCGGTTGAATCGGCGAAAATCTGGTTGACCTTTTCATCAACGGATTGTGCATGAGCGGGCATGGCGAGCATCGCCGCCCCGACCGCCGCCGCAGGAAATGCGTATCGAGTCATTTTTGTTATCCCTGTTGTTTCTTGCTGTTATGGAACAATGGTGCAGGGCACCGGGGCCGTCTGCACAAGCGCACCGGCGACCGAACCGAACACCCGCGCGCCGATCGCCGACTGGCCATCACGTCCGATGACGATCTGGACGGCGTTCACCTCTTTGGCGATACGGCAGAGCAGATCGGCGGTGTTGCCATAGCGGATTACGGTTTCAACCGGCATGCCGCTGTCCTTCAGTTCCGTAACGACGGTTGAGGTGATCGCCTTTTCTGCGCGCTCCATCTCTTCGCGGCGGCGCTTGTGACGTTCCTCCAACTCGCTGGCCGTCAGGAAGGAATAGGGCGACCATTCCAGCACATGTGCCAGCACGATAGTGCCGCCTTGTGCGCGTGCGCGCTCTACCGCGAATTCCAAGGCGCGCCGCGATGACACGCTGCCGTCGTAGCCGACGACGAATTTTCCAGACATGACAGGATCTCCCTCGCTGTTGTTGTTACTTGTCCGGGCATCCAGACGTTGCCCGGTAGTCTACTCTACCAGAGGTTACGTCTGCGGTTTTCCCGGATTTCCCGGATTTGCAGGCCGAATGCCGTAAATTTCGGCAAAAATCGGGATGTGCTGCAAGAATCTTCGCCTTTAGTGCTGAGGTCTGCGCGTGACGTATCGCCGCGCGCTGCTCTGTCACTGCCGCGTGTGTGCCATTGAATCCGGATCGGGATTTGCGCATAGATGGGGCAAACCCTGCTGGAGAGCCTTATGGACCTGCGCCCGATCACCCAAGATTTTACCGTATCCCCGCAGATCGAGGTGGGGGATGTGGCCGCTGTTGTCGATGCCGGATATCGTTCGATCCTTTGCAACCGCCCGGATGGCGAGGATTACGGGCAACCGGCCTATGATGCCGTTGCCGCCGCAGCAGAGGCGGCGGGGCTTGCGGTGCGGTGGGTGCCTATTGTGTCGGGGCAAATGACACAGGCCGCATTGGATGAGTTTCGCGCCGCACTCGATGAGATGCCCAAGCCCATCCTTGCCTATTGCCGGACCGGCACGCGCTGCACGATGCTGTGGAGCATAACGCGGTTTGACGATCTGGGTGGGGATGAAATCCTGCGCGCCACCGCCGAGGCGGGCTATGATATGTCCGGTCTCGTGGCGCAGCTTGAACGCCGGCAATGACCGACTGGGCCGTCATCGGCCATGACGGAGAGAGGGCGCGCGCCTTTGTGATGCAGGGTGCGCGGATTGTTCAAGAGGCCACGGCGCCCGATGAGTCGGCTGCGCGGGCCATGCTGGCATCGATGCCGCACAGGATTTTCCGGGTTGGAGAAGGACAGGGGGATCGCCTGCCAGCACAGATCATGCCGCAGGGTGCACGGGGGCTGGCACCGCTTGTGCAGGACAACCCGCCCGATGTCATCGACGCCTGGGTGCGTCTGTTGCTGATCGGGCTCTTGCAGGGACGGACGCAATGGGACGGTGTGGCGTGGGTGGTCGGGCGCGACCTGAGCCATTGGGTGCATCTGAGTGCGGGCGAGGCTATCAGTTGCCAGAGTTTCATGACGCCAAGGCTGGTGCGGCTCTTGGGGGGCGCCGCAGAGCCTTGTGATGTGGCCCTGGCCGATACGTTGAGCCGCCCGGAGCGTCTGGCGGCGTATCTGCGTGGGGCTGAGGTGCGCGGGTCTGCGACGGCGCTGACGGGTCACCTTTTGGCGGCGGAACTGGCGGCAGCGCGCCCCTATTGGCTGGGACAGAATGTGGGGCTGGTCGCGTCGGGTGACGCGGCTGAGAGCTATGCCGTTGCGCTGCGTGGGCTTGGCGTGCCGGTTGAGAGGATCGCGCCCGAGAGCCTGATTGCGCCTGCTCTTGCGGCGATTGACGGGGCGATGGTATGAGCCGGTCGCTCAGCCTCTCGGCCTATCTGGCCTATGCGCGCCGGGCTGGGCGCGCAGGGCCTGCGCCGGATCAGGCGCGCCCGCCGGGGCCGCTTATCTGGGCGCATGCGGTCGATGCCGCAAGGGCCGATACGCTGGTGCATCTGGCCGAGCGTTTGGCGGCGCAGAGGCGGGGTCTTCATCTATTGCTGACCACGGCGAGCACGACACCCGCGCGCACCGACACGGCGGCGTCGGTCGTTTGGCAGACGGTGCCCGAGGACAACCTGCCCGCCGCCGAGGCATTTCTGGGCCATTGGCGGCCTGATATATGCCTCTGGACCGGGGGCGATTTGCGGCCTGCGTTGTTAATTTGTGCCGCGCGCATGAACATTCCTCTCTATCTTGTCGATGCCGATGAAGAGAACCTGGATCGGGCAAGCTGGCGCTGGTTTCCCGACATGCCGCGCGCGGTGTTGGGGCTGTTTACGGAAATCCTGACACGAACCGAAGCGGCGGCGCGGCTGGTCCGCCGGTTTGGGGCGCCCGAGCGGATTGTGACCGTGACGGGCGCGTTTCAGGAAGGGGCGATGACGCTACCCTTTAGTGCCGCCGAGCGCGAAGAGATGGCGGGCCTCTTGCGCAGTCGCCCGATCTGGCTGGCGTCGCGTATCCATCGCGATGAATTGGCAACCGTGCTGGAGACCCATCGCGAGGTGAGCCGTCTGGCGCATCGTAGCGTTCTGATCGTGGTGCCGGACGATTTGCAGGATTGCGCCGGGATGCGCGCCACGCTGGACGCGCAGGGCTGGCGGGTCGCGGTCTGGTCCGAAGGCGAAATGCCAAGCGAGACAACGCAGGTAATTCTGGCCGATACGCGGGGCGAGATGGGCCTGTGGTATCGCCTGGCCCCGGTGACATTCATGGGCTCGTCGCTGGTCTCGGGCCAGCATGGGCGCGATCCCAACGAGCCTGCCGCGCATGGATCGGCGATCCTTTATGGCCCCAACGTTGGCCGCTACCTCAACCGGTATTCGCGCTATGCCGAGGCCGGGGCGGCGCGGATCGTGCGCGACAGCGCAACGCTCACGGCGGCGGTTCAGCGATTGATTGCACCGGATCAGGCGGCGGTGATGGCCCATGCGGCCTGGGACGTGGCCTCGCGCGGGGCGGCGGTGACCGACCGGATTCAGGATATGCTGCTGGATCGGCTGGATCGGCTGGACGCCGCGCGATGAGCATGCCCGCGCATTGGTTCACGCCACCGGACCGACCCGGCCTGCGCGCGCGGTTGTTGACGCCTTGGGCGCACTGGCGGGCGCGCGGCAAGCGGGTGGATGGCGAGGGCTGGCGTGCGCCGGTGCCGGTGATCTCGGTCGATGCATTGGCGGCGGGGGGTGTGGGCGCGTTGCCTGCGGTGCTGGCGGTGGTCGGGCATATACAGCGGTTGGGGTTTGCGCCTGTGATCCTTGCGCGGGGCGGGTCAGGACCGCTCCGGGTAGAGCCGCGCCGCCATGGGGCGGCAGAGGTTGGGGCGGCTGCGCTGCTGGCTGCGGATTTCGCGCCGACCTGGGTTGCGCCCGACTGGGCATCGGGCGCGCGGGTGGCCTTGGCTGAAGGCGGGGCCGACTGTCTCGTGATGATGGGGGGGCTGCGCGATCCGGCGCTGGTCAAGGATGTATCCATTGGCGTGGTCGATGCGGTGCGGGGGTTCGGCAACGGACGCTGTCGCCCGGCGGGGCCGCTTGCGGAACCTCTGGAGGCTACGCTGGCGCGGGTTGATCTGCTGATCCCGGTCGGGCCGCGCGCCGCGCAAGAGCGATTTGCAGAGCTTTGGCGTGCGCGGCTCGACATGCCAAGGATGCTGGGGGAGCTGTGCCCGCTGCCCACCGGCATGGAGTGGGAGGGGGCGCGGCTTTTGGCCTTTGCGGGGGGCGAAGATCCTGGGCTCTTCTTTGCCACCTTGCGCGGGCTTGGGGCAGAGCTTGTGCGCTTTGAGGCGTTGGCGACAGAGGAGGCCTATGGCTCGGCCCTGCTCGCGCGGCTGGAGCGCGAGGCCTACCTGCGGGCGGCGCAACTGGTCACGACGGAAGAGGATGCCGTGCGTTTGCCAGAGGCGTTTCGGCGTAAGGTCTTAAGCCTGCCGATGCGGCTGAATCTGCCGGACAAGGCCCCCCTGGATGCGGCCCTGACGCGGGTGGGATTGCGTCAGGGCGGCGGGGTCAGTTGAGCGTGCTGTCCAGCCCTTCGGGCTGACCCACCACCACAAAGGTCAGCGCCTCGGGATCAAGGAGGTCGCGCGCGACGCGGTTGATGTCCTCGAGCGTGACGGCATTCACCTTGTCATTGCGGGTGGTGATGTAATCGGTGGGCAGCCCCTCCATCTGCATGCCGACGGCGATGTCGGCGATGGGGCCGTTCCCCTCGAATTGCAGGGGATAGGCGCCGGTCAGATAGGTCTTGGCGTTTTCCAGCTCTTCGGGGGTGACACCGTCGGTGTGCATCCGCGCCCATTCCGCGCGAATGACGCTGATCGCCTCGGCGACACGGTCATTGGCAGAGGCGACGGACCCCATCCAAAGCTGGGCCGCGTCCTTGTCGGCAAGGTAGGAATAGACACCATAGGTCAGCCCACGCTTCTCGCGCACCTCGGTCATCAGGCGGCTTTCAAAGCCGCCACCGCCGAGGATATGATTGAGGATATAGGCGGCGAAGAAATCGGGATGATCGCGGTCAATGCCGGGTTGGGCAAAGGCCACGATGGATTGCGGGGTGGCGAAATCCGTGACCTTGACGCCGCCGGGCAGGTTGGGATCAGCCGCGCCCGGCAGGGGGGCGCCGGTTTCGGGCAGGTCGCCAAGAAGCCTGTCGAGCAGAGCGGCAAGCTCTGCCTCGGTGATGTCGCCCACGGCGGAAACATAGATCCGGTCCCGTGCAAGAGCGCCCTGATATGCGGCCACGATATCGTCACGCGTGAGCGCGGTCACGCTCTCGACCGTGCCATCAAGCGATGATCCATAGGGATGATCGCCGAATACGAGGCCGTCAAACGCCTTTGCCACGATATCGCGCGGGTCAGTTTGGGCGGAGTTGATAATCGAGAGTATTTGCGCGCGCACACGCTCGATGGCGTCCGGGTCAAAGCGCGGTTCCACGAGGCTTGCGCGCAAAAGATCAATCGCCTGATCGCGGTTCTCGGTGAGGAAGCGGGCAGAGACGCTGACCCGGTCATCATTGACCGAATAGTTGAAATCGGCGGCAAGGGATTCAGAGGCGCGGGCAAAACCCTGCGCGTCCATCTCGGCGGCACCTTCTTCGAGAAGCCCGACCATGAGATTGGTCACACCGCGCTTGCCCTCGGGGTCAAGAGAGCCACCGCCGCGAAAGCGCAGTTCGAGTGCCACGAAGGGGATCGAGTGATCCTCGACCAGCCAGGCATTCAGTCCGCCGGACGTGGTGATTTCCCGCACGTCGATATCTGCGCGTGCGGGGAGAGCGGCCATCAGCAGAACAAAACTCAGAACGAAACGGATCATTGCGTGACCTCCGGTGCCATAAGCCAGCCTGTGACGGATTGGGTGCGGTCCAGCACATCGCGCGCGGCCTGCATGATCTCTTCGGCGGTGGTAGCCTGGATGAGAGCGGGCCATGCCTGCACATCGGCCACGGTCAGGCCTTGGGTCAGTGCCTGCCCATAACGCTGGGCCAAGCCCCCGGCATCGTCACGGGCATAGGTTTCCGAGGCGCGGAACTGCATCTTGATACGCTCAAGCTGGTCGGCATCCACGCCGGTTTCGAGAAAGGTGATCAGAGCCTCGTCCATCGCGGCCTCTGCCTGTTCCAGCGTGACACCTGGTGCGGGCACGACAAAGAGGTCAAAGGTGGTGTCATCGAGCGACAGGCCCGAATAAGACGCGCCGACCTGCACCGCTGTCTGGGTCTGGAACTGAAGTTCTTCGGCCAGAAGCGAGGTTTGACCGCTGCCCAGAATGTCGGCAAGCAGGGTCAGTGCCGCGGCTTTTTCCTGTGCGCCGCTGTCGCGCTCGGGTGCCAGATAGGAGCGGGTGACATAGGGTTGCGAGACGCGCGCGTCGCGCATGGTGATCCGGCGTTCCGCCAGTTGCGGTGGCTCTTGCGGGCGGGCGCGTTCGGGCAGGGCGGGATTGGCGGGGATGGGGCCGTAATAGGTTTCGGCCAAGGCGCGCACATTCACGGGGGTGACATCGCCCGCGACGATCAGGATGGCATTGTTGGGGGCATAGAAGGTCCGGTAGTAATCAAGCGCCGCGTCGAGATCGAGCGCCTCCATTTCGTGTCGCCATCCGATGATCGGCACGCCGTAGCGGTGATTGAGATATTGCATCGCGTTCTTTTGTTCACGGAACAGCGCGCCGGGGCTGTTTTCGACCCGTTGATTGCGCTCTTCGATGATCACGTCGCGCTCTGTCAGGATGTCCGCCTCGTCCAGTTGCAGATTGGTCATGCGGTCCGATTCCATCCGCATGATCAGCTCAAGACGATCGGCGGCGATACGTTGGAAATACGCGGTATAGTCATAGCTGGTAAAGGCGTTGTCCGAGCCGCCGTTGCGCGCCACGGTGGCGGAAAATTCGCCCGGTGCCATGGTCTCGGTGCCCTTGAAGAGCAGATGTTCGAGGAAATGCGCGACACCCGACACGCCTGGTGTCTCGTCGGCGGACCCGGCACGATACCAGAGCATCTGCGTGACCACGGGCGCGCGGTGATCCTCGATCACCACCACATCAAGCCCGTTGTCGAGCGTGAAATGCGTCACCTGATCGGCAGTCGAGGCCGATGTCGGGGCAGCAAACGGCAAAAGGGCCAGCGTCAGCCCGGCGAGGAAGTGTCGCATATACGGTCTCCGGTCTATGTCGCGTTTGATTTGGTAGATACGCCTTGGCCGCGCCGTTTCAAGCGGGGTGGCGTTCACTCTGGCGGGGGCGGACTCGCCGGTGTTACCACGCCACGACTGCGCAGGTAGCGTTCTTCGGCATAGGCATCCAGCCATTCGCGGCGGTAGGCCTGCACGTAATCGTCGCCCGGCAGGAAGCGCAGCACATCGACGCGGCCATGCGCCTGACGCAGCGCTTTGTCCTCGGCGGCGAGAGTCTGGCGGATGGCCGGGGTGGTGGCCCCGAAACGATTGGCATGATTGACAAGCGCGCCGTTGCTCGCGACCCCGCCTGCCGGATTGCCGCCAAGGGCGGCCACGCCATCGGCGAGGGGATTTTGATCGGTGAGGTTGCTGCCGCCAGGGTTCGGCGCGGGTAAGCTGGCCAGATCCTCGGGCGTTTGCAAGGGCTTGCCGGGAATTATGGAAAACTCGTCAGGCCCGTTTCCGGTATGACGAATCTTGCTGAGCGTGACGTCGTCGCGCCCGCCGCACCCGGCCACGAGCGTGGCCACAAGAAAGGTCAGAACTGTCTTTCGCGGCATCGTCATCGCCACTCTCCTGCAAGGTCATGGGAGCTTTATCGCATTCAATGCGCAAGGTCACGAGGGCTTTTTGCCCGAAGGCAGCAGAACCATGCCAAAGGCACCGGCAAACACGGCGATATCGGCCACGTTGAATGCATAAGGGTTGGAAATCCCGCAACAGGACATGTTGAGAAAATCCGCCACCGCCCCATAGATAAGCCGGTCGATCACATTGCCGAGAGCGCCGCCCACCAGCAGCCCGGCGGCGAACCGGTGCCAGCGCTCCAAGGGTTCGTTATGCACCCACCACAGAACCGCGCCCGAGATGACCAGCGCCACGGCAATCAGCACCCACCGGGTGAGCGGATCATCGCCCGCCAGAATCCCGAAGTTGATGCCGTAGTTCCACGCCATGCGCAGATTGATAAACGGCGGCCAGAGGTCGATGGAACCGAGGCTGCGCAGGTCCATCATATGCACCACAAGATACTTTGTGGCCTGATCCAGCAGGAAAACCCAGAACGCCGTCCAGAATACAATCCGCATCGGCGCGTCAGTGCCGGAAATGGCGCATGCCGGTGAAGACCATGGCCAACCCCGCCGCATCTGCCGCCGCGATCACCTCGTCATCGCGCATCGAGCCGCCGGGCTGAATGATGGCGGTGGCACCCGCCTCGGCGGCGGTCATCAGCCCATCGGCAAAGGGAAAGAACGCATCCGAAGCCACGACGCTGCCTTGGGTCAAGGGCGCGGCCAGCCCGAGGGTTTCGGCCATGTCCACCGCCTTGCGCGCCGCGATGCGGCAGCTATCGACCCGGCTCATCTGGCCTGCGCCCACGCCGACGGTGGCCCCGTCCTTGACGTAGACGATGGCGTTGGATTTGACGTGTTTCGCCACTTTCCACGCAAAGAGCAGATCCTCCAGTTCGCGCGGATCGGGCGCGCGTTTGGTCACAACCTTGAGATCGGCTGCGTTGATACGGCCGTTGTCCTTGTCCTGCACGAGATAGCCACCCGAGACCTGTTTGATCATCCGACCTGCGGTGGCAGGATCGGCCAGCCCGTCTGTCAAGAGCAGGCGCAGGTTCTTCTTCTTGGCAAAAATACTCATGGCACCGGCGTCTGCGCCGGGGGCGATCACCACTTCGGTGAAAATCTCGGCAATTTCTTCGGCGGTGGCGGCATCGAGCGGCTGGTTGAGCGCGATGATGCCACCAAAGGCGGAGGTGCGGTCACAGTCGAAGGCGTGTTTATAAGCCTCGAGCAGGGTCGCGCCGCGCGCCACGCCGCAGGGGTTGGCGTGTTTGATGATGGCGCAGGCGGGGCCATCGGCGGGGGCAAATTCGCTCACCAGTTCAAAGGCTGCGTCAGTGTCGTTGATATTGTTGTAGCTCAGTTCCTTGCCCTGCACCTGCCGGGCGGTGGCCACGCCGGGGCGCTCTGAGCCATCGGTGTAGAAGGCCGCCGCCTGATGCGGGTTTTCGCCATAGCGCAGCGTTTGTGCCAGCGTTCCGGCAAAGGCGCTGCGGCGGGGTGCGGCCTCGCCGATGGCCCCTGCGAGCCAAGTGCTGACCGCCGCGTCATAGGCGGCGGTGCGGGCATAGGCGATCTGTGCCAGACGCTGCCGGAACGCCTGTGTCGTGTGGCCGTCATGCGCATCAAGTTCCGCCAGAAGCGGCGCGTAATCGGCCACATCCACCACCACGGTGACAAAACCGTGGTTCTTGGATGCGGCGCGGATCATCGCCGGGCCGCCGATGTCGATATTCTCGACGCAGGTCTCATAGTCGCCGCCGCGCGCCACGGTTTCCTCGAACGGATAGAGGTTGACGACCAGAAGGTCGATGGCACCGATGCCATGCGCCTGCATCGCCGCCTGATGCTCGGGGTTGTCGCGCAGCGCCAGAAGGCCGCCATGCACCATCGGATGCAGGGTCTTGACGCGCCCGTCCATCATCTCGGGAAAGCCTGTCACCTCGGCCACGTCACGCACCGCGAGCCCCGCGTCGCGCAGCGCCTTGGCGGTGCCTCCGGTGGACAGGAGTTCGACCCCGCGTTCAGCCAATGCGCGACCGAGCTCAAGAAGCCCGGTCTTGTCGGAAACGGAGAGAAGGGCGCGGGTGATGGGCGCTTGATCGGTCATGTCGGGCGGTCCTGCCTTGTCGGTTCAGTCGTCGGCCACGGGATCAAGCGCCTCCTCCTCGACATCGCGGATGCCGACCGGGGTATCTTGCGCCTTGGCCAGTGACCATCTCAGATGGGTCGCATAGTCCATCGCGCGGCCGGATAAAACGATCTGTTTGGTCGCACGCGGTTTGAGCCGCGTTTTTTCAAGATACACACTTGGTTGCAAGGACAAAGCGGCGCGCCCGTCGCTGCGGAAGACCCAAATTTCGCCGCTGCGCAGCGCCAGGGACACCGCCGCACCGCCCATATCGACCGATGCGTCGACATCCGGGTGCAGATGAAAGCGGATATCGTAGGTGATGCCCTGCATTCGGCTGTCGTCAAGGGCGCGATCAAAGCGGCGCTTGTCCATCTCTTCGATGGCGAGCAGCATGTCTTCGCCCGCAAGCCCACGGCCGTCCGAGGTCAGATCGAGTTGCCGAACATGGGTCAGGCCATGGCTGCGCCGATAGCCGTCCTGCGCCCCTTCGAAACGCAGCCCGTCGGGGGCCTTGGTCAGGTTGACCGGCACATTGCGCGGGGCTTCACTCAGCCATTCGGGGTGGCGTTTGTCGTTGCTGAGCCGCGCGCTGGATCCATTGGCAAGCACAAGTGTCGAATGCGAGGGCGTGGCGCGGCCCGCGCGTCGCCAGTCTGGTCCAAAGCTGTTGCCCGAGCCGCAACTGACGATTAGCGGGCGCCGCCCCGAGGTCAGTTCGAGCGCGAGGGTTGAGGCATGCGCCCCGGCAGAGGCCGGGCCGGTGGGGGGCGGTGCCGCGTCTATGATGACGCTGGTGCGGCCCGCGCCAAGCCGGGCAAAGCCCATGGCCAACCCGTCCATGCGCCGCGTCTTGACCCCGCTGGTGGCCAATGCGCTGTCGAGCCGCCCTTCCAACCCGCGCCCGCCGCCGTGAAAGCGCGCGAGACCACCATCGGCATGGCGCAGGCTGCGCAGGGTGGGGGCAATGCGCTCGATCGCGCGCCAATGCGCCTCGCCTGCGGTTCGACCGGATTCGCTCAGGGCCATGGCGGCCCAGGTGAGCAGGGTGAAAACCTCGAGCAGTTCCTCGGGATTGCGCGTGGGCACACCGCCTTGCGCGTCAATCTGGTCGGAGCATTCTCGTGCCAGTGCCGTCAGCGCCGGGTCGAGATGTGTTTGCATCCCCTCAAGCGACAGCCCGGCATAGATGAGGCCCGTCAGCGCCTCGAACCGGGGCAGGCCGGGGCGGGCGGCCTGCCAGCGCCTGGACAGGAATGCCGTCTGTTGTGCCAAGGACCGAAAAAAGGGGGCGGAGGCCTCTGAGGGTTGACCGCTGAGCACGAAGAGCGCTTGGCTGATCCAGCGAATCAATCGCCGGCCGGTCAGGTCCGGTGTCCAGCCCGGTCCGGTGCCTTTGCCGTAGCGATCGATCCAAGCCCAAAGCCAGGCTTGCGCGCGCGCGCGCGCCGGGGTGTCGCCTGCTGCCGCCAAATCGTCGAGCCAGCCAAAGCCGTGCAATTGCGCGGCAAAGGCTGCGTCGGGCGGATCAAGATCCCAGATGTCGGTGTCGGGGGCTTCGATCAAGTGCCCGGCAAAGACGAAATTCCCGGCGCAGAGCTGTCGGCCACGGGCAAGGTAGCCGATGCTGCGCGGTTCTGGCTGCGACAGAAAGGCGGTGGCGGGACGGCTGAGAGCGGCTCGGCGTGCCGCCACGCGGTTCAGCAGGCGCGACCAGCGCTCTGGCCAGCGTTCTGGCAAGGGATCGGATGTGGACATATGCCGTGCCTCTGGACGCTTCTTTCGGCGTTGATGGAGGCACTATAGCGGTGGGGTGTGGTCAAGTCACCGTTTCTTTGAAGGGGCTGGGGGAGTTAAAATCGCAGGCAGGCGATGTAGAATCCATCCATTCCGCCCAGGTCTGCCCAGTAATCGGGCCGCAGGCGCAGCCCGCCCTCTTCGGTGATCCAGGCCGGGTCAATTCCGGGATGCTCCAAGGCGACCCGATCGACGCGCAGGCCGGGGTGACGTGCCAGCGCCTCTTCCACCTGACATTCGCCTTCGTCGGGCAAGAGCGAACAGGTGCAAAACACGAGCCGCCCGCCGGGCTTCAGCAAGGTCAGCGCATGGTCGAGCATCTCGGCTTGCAAGCTGATAAGCGCGCCAAAGTCTGAGCCGTCCTTGGCGTGAGGCAGGTCGGGGTGACGCCGGATGGTTCCGGTCGCGGAACAGGGTGCGTCAAGCAGAATGGCATCATAGGGACCGCCCTGATGGGTGCGCGCGTCCTCGACCCGGCAGGTGGCGGCAAGGCCGGTGCGGGAGAGGTTTTCGGCCACTCGCGTCATGCGGCGCTCTGACAGGTCGAGAGCTGTGACTTGTGCGCCCGCCGCCGCCAATTGCAGCGTCTTGCCGCCAGGCGCGGCGCAGAGGTCAAGCACCTGCTCGCTGGGTTTGGGGGCCAGCACCTGCACCGGCAGGGCGGCGGCCGCATCTTGCACCCACCACGCGCCCTCGGCATAGCCGGGTAGGGCCGAGACCTGCCCCGGATCGGTGCGCCGCAGCGAGCCGGTGGGCAAAAGCGTGGCCCCCAGGGCTTCGGCCCAACCCTCGGGGTCGGATTTCACGGTGATGTCGAGGGCGGCCCCGGCGAAATGCGCGCGCTCCATGGCGGTAACGGCCGCCTTGCCCCAGGCCTCGACCAGCGGACCGCGCAGCCAGTCGGGCAAGCCGGGCAGTCGCAGGTCGTTCCAACTGCGCGGTGCCTCGTCGGCCAGTTTGCGCAGCACGGCGTTGACCAGCCCCTTGAGATTGGCGTGCCGCGCGCTCTGACCCACGATGTCAACGGCGGCATTGACCACGCCATGCGACTCGCCGCCCTGCGCCAGTTCGACGGTGGCCAAGCGCAGCACGTTATAGACGGGCAAAGGCGGTGTCTTGCGCAGGTGGCGGGACAAGAGGCGGTCGGCGCGCGCCAGCCCGCGCAGCGTCTCAGAGGCCAGCCGTTGCGCGCGTGCGCGGTCGGCGGGGCTGAGCGGGTCGAGCGCACCCCCGGCGATGAGATCCGAGAGCAGCCGTCCATCCCCCAGCACGCGGTCGAGCAGATGCGCCGCGGCTGAGCGGGCGGTGGCGGTGTGCTTTTTCATGGGCCATGTCCTTGGCGAGGGGTTGGCTGTGCGATATATCAGGGGGGTCTTGCCAAGGAAAGCCCGACCATGACCGATGATGACAGCACCCCGATCCGCGATCTGCCCCCTGCTGCGCAACGGGCGTTGACAGAGGCCGAGGCACGGCGCAAGGCCGCCGATGCCCTGGACCTGCCCCGCGAATTGGGGGGGCGGCGCGAGGGGCTGGAGCCCGTACGCTATGGCGATTGGGAGAAAAAGGGCCTCGCCATCGATTTCTAAACCGGGCGGGATAGCCCCCGATCCCCGCTCTTTTTCAACATCGCCTGTCACAACTTGGCCTTCCGTTTCGTCTTTACGGGACAAGGAGGTGCTAAATGACGCGATCTTTCATAGCTCTTGTGGCGGCGTGGTGCGGGGGTATCGGGCTTTGGCTCGTGGTCTCGCCCGGGGGATTCTACGCCACCATTCCCGGCGTGTCCGACACCGGCGCGTTCAACATTCATTTTTTCCGCGACGTGGGTCTTGCCTTTGTGGCCTCTGCATTGGCACTGGGTGTCGGGGCGGTGCTGCGCGATTGGCGGGTGGCGCTGGCGGGGGCCGGATTCCCACTGCTGCACGGCGGATTGCACCTTGCCGAGGCGGTTGATCACGGGCCGCATGGCGGGGCGGGCGAGCTGGTCGCCACTGTGCTGCCCGGGCTGATTGCGCTGACCGCCGCTTTGTGCCTAAGGATCAAGACACCGGAGGGCAGGTCATGATGCGCTGGCTACTGAACATCGGGTTTCGACGCTTTGCGCGGCTCAATGATTATGACACGACCTACCTTCAGGAGATGACCGATGCATGGCCCGGTGCAGGGCTGCGCTATCTATTCCTGCCTGCGTTGAGCCGGTTGACCGGGCCTGATCCCGATATCTGGGCGGGCGCGATCCTTGCTTCGGTGTTGGACGGCGATTGCGGCCCCTGCGCGCAGCTTGTGTGCAATGATGCGCTGGCGAAGGGGGTGGACCCCCTGTGTCTGGCGGCCTGCCTGAGGCGCGATTTCGCGGCGGCGGGGGCGGTGGGGCTTGGCTTTTGCTTTGCAGAGGCGGCGATCGAGGGGGCGGAGGATGCCGAGGCATTGCGTGCCGAGATCGTTCAGCGGCACGGGTCGCGTGCGGCCATCGCCGCAGCGTTCGCCGCCGCCTCGGGACGGGTCTATCCAGTGCTCAAGCGCGGGCTGGGTCATGGCGCGGCCTGCCATGCGATCAGGCTGGGTGAAAAGGACATCGCGGTTGTGAGGGCAGATACATGACCGGTGACGCGCTGCATATCTTCGAGACCGAGCGCCCGCACCTGACGGCACTGGCCTACCGGATGCTGGGCGAGCGCGCTGCGGCCGAAGACGTGGTTCAGGACGCGTGGCTGCGCTGGTCCGCGCATGCGGCAACGGTTGAGGCGCCGCGCGCATGGCTGCGGCAGGTGACGACGCGATTGGCGGTGGACGCGCTGCGCAGCGCGCGGGCACGGCGCGAGCACTATGTCGGCCCGTGGCTGCCCGAACCGATCATCGCCGAGGTGGACGAGGCCGATGGCGCGACGCAAATGGCGCTGGCCGAGGAGTGCCACCTTGCTCTTTTATGGGCGATGGAAAGGCTCGGCCCAGAGGACCGCGCGGCGTTCCTCCTGCGGCGCGTGTTTGATGCCGATTATGCCGAGATCGCGACCACGCTCGGCCGCAGTGAGACCGCCTGTCGTCAAATGGTAAGTCGTGCCGCCGCGCGTCTGAGGACCGCGCGTCCGCGTTTCGCGCCAGACGAGGGCGCGGTTCGGGTAGCACTTGAACGCTTTGCGCAGGCGGCGATGGCACAGGATCACGCCACGGTACTTGCCATGCTCGCGCCGGATGTCACAGCCATCAGCGATGGCGGCGGCAAGGCGCGCGCGGCGCTGCGGTCGCTCATGGGGGCGTCGGAGGTGGCGCAGGTGATCCTTGCGGTCGCGGCAAAGGCCGGTCCTGCGGTGCCGCGGTGGGTGCAGGCCAACGGTGCGCCCGCGCTTGCGATTCTCGAAGGGGGAGCGGAGGATGTGCTTTATACGCTGACGCTGGACCGCTCGGGCAAGATCGACTGGATCTACATCATGCGCAATCCCGACAAGCTGTTGAACGCGGTGAGAGCTTGACGCGACTACTCTGGATTAAGCATGCGCCGGCCTAGCGCAGGTAGAGATCCGCAAACTGTCCCGTGCCCTGATCCAAGATGAAGCGGATCGTGTCGCCATTCAGGCGCACCGCCTGACAGTTCGGGCCAAGGTCCATCTTGCCCCAATAGAGGTCTCGGCAGAAGTAATCGCCATTCCAGCGCCATGCGCCGGTGACGTCACGACCAAAGGCGCGGCCTTTGATCTGCCCATCAGAGGTTACGTTCAGGGTGATGCCAAAGCGGGTCAGGTCCCGCCCTTCGATCAGTGACACGAACCGGTCGCGTTTGGTAACGGGGGCAAAGCCCTCTGCCATGGCAGGGGCGGCCAGTCCGAAAAACAGTAGGGCAGCAGAAAGAACGCGCATCGGGACACCAGACCAAAAGTGGTTTGAACTGGATACGCGAGAGCGCCGGGATCGGATCAGTTTTCGCCGAGGCCCAGAACGTCGATCATGTCATAGCTACCCGGTTTGCGCCCCAGCCCCCAGAGCGCGGCCTTGAGCGCCCCGCGCGCGAAAATGGCGCGGTCGGTGGCGATGTGGCGCAGCACGATCCGCTCGCCTGCCGCCGCAAAGATCACGTCATGTTCACCGACGATATCGCCGCCGCGAATGGCCGAAAATCCGATGTGCCCGCGCGTGCGTTTGCCGGTGATGCCGTCGCGGCCGCGGTCGCTCACACGGTCGAGTGCGACCCCGCGCCCCTCTGCCGCCGCTTCGCCCAGCATGAGTGCTGTGCCGGAGGGGGCATCGACCTTTTGATTGTGATGTGCCTCGACGATCTCGATGTCGAAATCCTCGTCCAGGGCGGCGGCCACGCGCTTGGTCAGTTGGGTGAGCAGATTGACACCAAGGCTCATGTTGCCTGCGCGCACGATCACAGCGTGGCGCGCTGCGGCGTCTAGATGTTTGAGGTCGTCCGCGTCGAGCCCGGTGGTGCCGATCACATGCACGACCCGCGCCTGAGCGGCCAGCGTGGCGAACTCCCGCGTGGCCGCGGGGGAGGTGAAGTCGATCACCGCATGGGCGCGTGCGATTACCTCGAGCGGATCGTCGGTCACAGTCACACCCATCTCGGCCCCGCCCATGGCGCGGCCCACATCCTGCCCGATCCAGGCGTGTCCGGGACGCTCAAGCGCGCCGATGAGCGTCGCGCGCGGACTATCGGCAAGGGTGCGGATCAGCATCTGGCCCATGCGGCCAGAGGCCCCGGTGATCACGATGCCCGGCAGGTCGGTCATTGGCGGAACTCCTGGTGATGGTTTCGCGCCTGCATAGCGCGCTGTGCTTTATGCGGCAAGAGAGCGGGCAGGGCCAGGGCGGCACAGGAGTATTTCGGCCCAGAACAAGCCGGGTAGATTTCTGTGCTTGGAAATGCCGGTCCAAGCGATTAGATGCGGGGCATGGCAAAGAACAAGTTTCATGACGGGCCCGGCCCTTCGCAACGTCAGCTTCGCGTGGGCGAGTTGATCCGCCGGACGTTGTCCGAAGTTCTGATGCGGGGGGATATTCACGACCCCGAGCTCAACCGTATTTCCGTGACGGTGGGCGAGGTGCGCACCTCGCCGGATCTCAAGATTGCGACCGCCTATGTGATGCCGTTGGGGGGCGAGGGGCAGGACGATCTGATCGCGCTCCTGGCGCGCAACAAGCACGAGTTGCGGCGGATCATCGGCAAGAAGGTGGGGCTGAAATACGCACCCGATCTGCGCTTTCGGCTGGATGAGACATTCGATCAGATGGATGAGACGCGACGCCTCTTTGACCAAGACACGGTGCGCCGGGATGTGGAAAGCTAGGCTCTGTATCTTGCTTGCGGTGGTGCTTGGCCCTGGGGCCGTGCAGGCAGCCGAGTGCCGTGGCGAACAGTTTGAGGGCGAAAGCTACACCGTGTGTGCCGTTGACATGGCGCGCGATGATCTGCGGCTTTTCCTCAACGATGCCGAGGCCGGGACGCCTTTGGGCAGTTTCGGCGCCATTGAGGACCAGATAAAGGCCGAGGGCAAAGCGCTGGTCTTTGCGATGAATGCGGGCATGTATCATGCGGATCGCAGCCCGGTCGGCCTCTACGTGGAGGCGGGCAAGGAGGTGCGTGGCCTTGTCACGCGCGATGGTCCCGGCAATTTCGGCCTCTTGCCCAACGGGGTTTTCTGCATCCGCGAGGGCCGCGCCGATGTGATCGAGACCTTGCGTTTCGAGCGCGAGCGCCCGCGCTGTCGGGATGCCAGCCAATCGGGCCCGATGCTGGTCATTGATGGCGCGCTGCATCCAAGGTTTCTGAAGGATAGCGACAGTCTCTATATCCGCAACGGCGTGGGCACGTCCCGGGACGGACGGCGGGCGTTCTTCGTGATTTCGGACCGGGCGGTGAATTTCCATACGTTCGGGCGATTTTTCCGCGATCATCTGAAACTGCGTCAGGCGCTCTATTTCGACGGCAAGGTCTCGCGCCTCTATGCGCCCGCGCTTGGGCGCTCTGACATCGGCTTTCCTTTGGGGCCGATGGTGGGCGCGGTGATTGACGCGGGCACGGCAGTGGATTAGGCGCTGCGGGCTTAGGCAACAGGCAAAGGGCCGGGCATGGCACGCAAACGCAAGGGGCGCGAGATTTCGGGTTGGCTGGTGGTGGACAAGCCCGCTGGCATGACCTCGACCGCCGTGGTCAACAAGGTGAAATGGGCGTTGCAGGCGCAAAAGGCGGGCCATGCGGGCACGCTTGATCCCGAGGCGACGGGCGTGCTGGCGGTGGCGCTTGGCGAGGCGACCAAGACGGTGCCTTATATCACCGATGCGCTCAAGGCTTATACGTTTTGCGTGCGGCTGGGGCAGGCGACCAATACCGATGACACCGAGGGCGAGGTGATTGCCGAGAGCGAGCGCCGTCCGTCTGATGACGAGATCAAGGCAGTGCTTGGCGGGTTCGTGGGCGACGTGATGCAGGTGCCGCCCAAGTATTCCGCCGTCAAGATCGACGGGCAGCGGGCCTATAAACTGGCGCGCGACGGTGAAGAGTTCGATGTCGCGGCGCGGCCTCTCTGGGTTGAGGAATTGCTGCTTGTGGACCGCCCAGATGCGGATCATGCGGTTCTGGAAATGACCTGTGGCAAGGGTGGGTATGTCCGCTCTGTGGCGCGCGATCTGGGCGAGAAGCTGGGTTGTTACGGCCATGTGGCGTGGTTGCGGCGGGTTTGGTCGGGGCCGTTCGAGGCCGAGGATGGCCTGAGCATCGAGGACATCGACCGAATGGCGCAGAGCCCGGAGTTGGAGGCGCATGTGCGTCCGCTCGAAGAGGGGCTGGCCGATTTGCCCATGGTCACGGCCACGCCCGAGGGGGCAACGCGTCTGCGCAACGGCAACCCCGGCATGGTGATCGCGCAGGGCATTGAGTACGGCGATGAATGTTGGGCAGCGATCGAGGGCAAAGCCGTGGCCGTGGGCCGCTACAAGGCGGGGGAATTGCACCCCAGCCGGGTATTCAACCAATGAACGGCGGCGCACCGGATCACCTGCATGATCCGGGCGGAAAGGTGCGCCTGCGCCTGCCTGACGGGGTGATAGGTGGGGCGGAATATTCGGACTGTGGGCGGTATCGTCAGGTTCTGAGCCGGGATTGGACACCCGAAGGGGCGGCCCCGCGCCGGGTGCTCTTTGTGGGCATGAACCCGTCTGTGGCCAGTGCGGAGGTCTCCGATCCGACCTGTCATCGCGAGGTGATGTTCGCAAAGGATTGGGGATATTCCTTTTATTTCAAAGGCAATATGCTGGATTGGCGGGCGACCTCGCCCAAGGATCTGCCGCGCGAGCCGGATGTGGCATGCAGTGCCGCGAACATCCCGGCGCTGGTGGCCATGGCAGAGCAATCAGAGCTTGTCGTGTTGGCCTATGGCAAGCTGCATGCGCGTTATCAGGGCATCGTGCGGCACGCGCTGCGCGAGATTGCCGCCACGGGCAAGCCGCTGATGTGTCTGGGGCTGAACAAGGACGGTTCGGCCAAGCATCCGCTATACCTGCGCAAGGATACGATCCTCAGACCGTTTCCGATGCCGGTCTGAGCGCGGTCATTCTGCCGCGCGGCACATCGCCTTGAGCGCCGCCGCGTGATCGGGCGACGCGGCGAGGGCGTTGGCGGCCAGATCACGGGCCGATTGCATCAGGCTGTCGCCGGGGACGACGCGGTCGAACAGCCCCCAGTCGAGCGCCTCTTGGGTGCTGAGCCGTGCGCCAGCCAGAAGGATCATCTTGGCGCGTGCCGGGCCGATCAGGGCGGCAAGGCGGGCGGGATCACTGGGTTGGGGCAAGAAGCCCAGTTTCATCACCGGGTAGAACGCGCCTGCGCCCTCGGCGGCGATGCGGATGTCACAGGCAAGCGCCATGCCTGTGGCCCCGCCCGCGACCGTTCCGTTGAGCGCGGCGATGCTGAGGCCGGGCAGGGCGGCAATGGCACCCGAGAGGCGTTCCCAGACCGGGCTGGTGGCGAGGCCGGCGCGCGCGGCGTCCAGATCGGCCCCGGCGGAAAAGACCTTGCCCGCTCCGGTCAGCACGAACACGCGCGCCTCTTGGGCGGACTCTGCGATGTCGGCGAGGTCCGAGAGCATCGGCTCGGTCAGGGCATTGGCCT
This sequence comes from uncultured Roseovarius sp., assembly GCF_963972555.1. Lineage (NCBI taxonomy): Bacteria > Pseudomonadati > Pseudomonadota > Alphaproteobacteria > Rhodobacterales > Roseobacteraceae > Roseovarius > uncultured Roseovarius sp. The sequence goes on along the minus strand of NZ_CAXAUM010000017.1, from coordinate 8,917 downwards.
TGTCCGGGCGGTTGAGGGTCGCGATCCAGAGCCCGCCGTCGCGTTCGAGCGTGACCAATGGGGCCGCGCTCATATCAGGCCCACCCGGCGGCGGATCGCCTCGTCGCGCAGCGAGATTTCCTGTCCGGCGAACTCGGCAGCGTCGGGGCCGCACATCCAGAGGAGGGCGCGGGCGGGCCAATCGGCCGGGATATGGCTGGACCAGTCCAACTGGCTTACGGCATTGACGCCGCTGGCCTTGATCTCGCGCTGCATGTCGGTGGCCACCGTGCCGGGCGAGAGGCCCATGACGCGGATGCCCGCGGGGGCGGCTTCGAGGGTGGCGCAGCGGGTGAGCATCGCGGCTCCGGCCTTGGAGGTGCAATAGGCGCTCCAGCCTTCAAGCGGGTTATGGGCCGCGCCGGAACTGACGGTGAGGATGGTGCCCGCGCCGCGTGCGATCATGCCGGGCAGGGCGGCGCGCATGCCGTTGAAAACACCCTTGAGGTTCACGTCGATGGCGCGCGCCCAATCATCGGGATCAGCCTCGGACAGGGTGGTGATCGGTTCGATCACGCCGGCGTTGTTGATCAGCACATCGAGATGCCCAAAGGCGGTGTGGCAGGCGGCAACGGCAGCCTCCATTTCCCAAAAGCGGCTGACATCGCAGGGAATGGCGATGGCTGCGGGGCCAATTTCACCAGCCAGTTCGGCAATTGCATCGCCATTGCGCGCCGCGAGTGCGACATTCGCCCCTGCGGTGGCGAAAACCCGCGCAGCGGAGGCGCCGATGCCTTTGCTGGCGCCAGTGATGAGAACGCATTTGCCCTGCATATCCATGGTATTCCCCTTTTTGAATGCCCTTGTCCTAACGCTGTGGTAGGCCAAGTTCCAGTCAGATCATCCCTTGACCAAGCGGCGGTGACAACCGAAGTTGTTGGCAACCCCGATTTAAAAAAGGTGCTCTTCATGTCTTATATCCGCACGCTCGCCGCTTCGACCTCTGTGCTCTGCCTGTCGGCGACGGCCGGATTCGCCGATCTGACTGCGGCAGAGGTCTGGCAGGATTGGCAAAGCTATCTGGAAAGCAATGGCTATGCTGTCACCGCCGAGACGGCGCAGGCGGGCGATACGCTGACGATCCGCGATCTGGCGATGCGGATGGAGGTGCCCGAAGAGGGTGGCACCGTCGAAGTGCGCATGGTCGAGATGCAACTGGTCGAGCAAGGCGACGGATCGGTGGCCGTGATCCTGCCAGCGGTCATGCCGATTGCGATGGACCTCAAGGATGAGGCGGGCGAGCAGGTTGCGGTCACCATGCAGGTGGCGCAAACGGGCATGGAGATGCTTGTGACCGGCGATGCCAGTGCAATGACCTATGACTACACCGCGCAAGAGGTGGCGATGACGCTGGATGATGTCGTTGCCGGTGCGGAGACGGTCGAGATTGGGGTGGCCGAGGTCCGCATGGCCGACATGGCGGGACGGCATCAGAGCACGCTGGACGGGGCGACGCGCGCGGTCACGCAAGAGATGACCGCCGGTCCCGTGGCCTACGAGATTGATTTCACGGATCCCGAAGAAGGTGGGCGCGCCCGGATCAACGGCACGTTGGCACGGCTCAGCATGACCGGGAATGGCGATATGGTCGATGGCGTGGACACCAGCGACATGGCTGCCGCGCTGCGCGCAGGTTTTCGGGTGGACAGTGAGATCGCCTATGAAGAGGGCAACACGTCCTATCGGCTGACAAACGGCGATGAGGATATCGAAGGCACCCAAAGCTCGACATCGGGCACGCTGCAGGTGGGCATGGGGCCGGATGGTTTGCGCTATGGCGGCGAGGGGCGCGACGTGAGCGTTGCCCTGGCGGGAAGCGGTTTGCCATTTCCGGTTACGGCCGGGATGGCGCGGATGGGATTCAATTTTGCGATGCCTGTTGTCAAGAGTGATGCGGCACAGGATTTCGCCTTGGCGCTCGAATTTGGTGGGTTCACCATGGCCGATACGATCTGGGCGATGTTCGATCCGGGCGCGCAATTGCCGCGTGATCCGGCCACGATCAGCGTTGATGTGTCGGGGAAGGGGCGGCTCTTTTACGACCTGCTGGACCCTGCGCAGATGGCCAAGCTGGAAGAGGGGGACGAGGTGCCCGGTGAGGTGGAGAGCCTCGTGCTCAATGACCTGACGGTCGATCTTGCGGGGGCCAAGCTGACCGGGGCGGGGGCGTTTACCTTTGATCAGACGGACCTGACCAGCTTTGACGGGGTGCCAGCCCCGGAAGGCGCGATTGATCTGCGGTTGGTGGGGGGCAATGGCCTCTTGGACAAGCTCATTGGCATGGGCTTTGTGGCCGAAGATCAGGCGATGATGGTGCGGATGATGGCGGGTATGTTCGCGCGCACTGGCACCGGCGAGGACGAGTTGACCTCGCGCATCGAAGTGACCGAGGAGGGTCAGGTTCTGGCCAATGGGCAGCGTCTGAAGTAACGCGGAAATACAAGGCAGGAGAGGGTCACGGGCGCAGGCGCGTGGCCTTTTGCTTAGGCGCGGGCTTGCGCGTGGGGGGGTGGCGGTCTACCTCAGGGCGGCAACAAGGAGATGCCGATGGCGAAAGCGCTCGATGAATTGACCCATGCGCTGATTGACGCGGCCCTGAAGGCCGGGGCCGAGGCGGCGGATGCCATTGCCTTGCGCGGGCAGTCGATCACAATCGACATGCGCGGCGGTACGCTGGAACGGGCAGAGCGCGCCGAGGGGGTGGACATCGGTCTGCGCGTGCTGATCGGTGGGCGGCAGGCGAATGTGTCGGCCTCGGATACCGGGGCTGCGACGATTGCGGCCTTGGCCGAGCGGGCCGTGGCGATGGCGCGGGAGGCGCCGGTTGATCCCTACGCCGGGCTGGCCGAGGTGGGGCAATTGGCGAGAGATTGGGATGTGGCAGCGCTGGAGCTGTGCGATCCGGCACCCGAGCCAGCACCCGATGCTTTGGCGGGCATGGCGCAAGAGGCGGAGGCGGCGGCCTTGGCGGTTTCCGGTGTGACCCAGGTGCAATCGGCGACGGCGGGCTATAGCCACCGGGCCGTGCATATCGCGGCGAGCAACGGGTTCTCGGGCGGTTACGCGCGCAGCGAAACAGGGGTTTCCTGCGTGGCAATCGCCGGGTCGGGCACCGGGATGGAGCGCGATTATGATGGCGACAGCCGGATTTTCGCCAGCGATTTGCGGGATGTTTCGGAGATCGGGCAACGGGCCGGTCTGCGCGCGGTAGAACGTCTGGGGGCGCGCCGCCCGCGCACCGGGGCCTATCCGGTGCTGTTTGACGAGCGCATTTCCGGCTCCTTGATCGGGCATCTGCTGGCGGCGGCCAACGGGGCGTCGGTGGCGCGGGGGTCGTCCTGGCTGCGGGGGCGTTTGGGCGAGCAGGTGCTGCCCGAGGCGCTCTCGGTGCTGGAGGATCCGCACCGTCCGCGCGTGAGCGGATCGCGCCTGTTTGATGCCGAGGGGCTGCCGACCGCCAAGCGGGCGATTGTGCAGGATGGCGTGCTGATGGGCTGGACGCTCGATCTGGCCACGGCGCGCAAGCTGGGGATGCAGAGCACGGCCAATGCCACGCGCGGCACGTCTTCTGCGCCCTCGCCGGGGACTTGGAATATCGCACTCACGCAAGGCACGCAGAGCCGCGAGGATCTGATCCGCGAGATGGGCACGGGCCTGTTGGTCACGTCGATGATCGGCTCGACCATCAATCCCAACACCGGCGACTATTCGCGGGGGGCGGCGGGCTTCTGGGTTGAAAATGGCGAGATCAAATGGCCGGTCAATGAATGCACCATCGCCGGCAGCCTGCCCGAGATGTTGCGCCAGATGGTCCCGGCCAATGATGCACGGCTGCATGTGGGCCGGGTGGTGCCATCGCTGCTGATCGAGGGGTTGACGCTTGCCGGGGAATGATCTGGCACTCTTGATCGAGGCGGCGCATGAGGCGGGCCGGATTGCGACCGCCTTTGTGGGTGGGCCGCTCGACATGCAGGACAAACCGGGTGGTGCCGGGCCGGTGACGGCGGCGGATCTGGCGGTCAATGCGATGCTGGTAGAGCAATTGCGCGCGGCGCGGCCTGACTATGGATGGCTGTCGGAAGAGACTGAGGATAACGCGGCACGGCTAGGGGCCGAGCGGGTGTTCATTGTCGATCCGATCGACGGCACCCGCAGTTTCATCGAAGGCAATCACGACTGGGCGCATTCTCTGGCGGTGGTGGAGCGTGGCGTAGTCATTGCCGCGGCGATTTACTTGCCGATGCGCGACAAGCTCTACGCTGCCGCAGCAGGGCATGGGGCCACGCTGAACGGGGTGCCCATCCGGGCCACGGCGCGGGCAGATCTGGTGGGCGCGTCGATATTGGCGTCCAAGCCCAATTACGCGGCCGAGAATTGGCGAGAGGGCCAAGTGCCCGAGATGGCGCGCGCCTTTCGCCCGTCGCTGGCCTATCGCCTGAGCCTTGTGGCGGAGGGGCGGTATGACGCGATGATGACGCTGCGCCCATCCTGGGAATGGGATATTGCGGCGGGTGATCTGATCCTGCGCGAGGCGGGAGCAATGACATCGGACCGCCGCGCGGCACCGCTCCGGTTCAACAACCCGGTGCCGATGGTCGATGGCGTGCTGGCCGCAAACCCGCTGTTGCATGGCGCGCTGCACGCCGCTTTGGCCGGGTGATCCCCCTTGCGCCCCCTTGCGTCCGCTGGTGATCCGCGTCTAATGCGCGGGCGACAGGATAAAAAACAGGCACATCATGCCCCGCTCCGACAATTTGACTGGCGCCCTTCTGATGATGGGGTCAATGGCTGCGTTCACGCTGAACGACGCCATGATCAAGGGGTTGGCAGGGCAGGTGCCGCTTTTCCAAGTGATGTTTCTGCGCGGGGTGATGACGACGATCCTCGTCGCGCTGATCGCGTGGAAGATGGGCGCGCTCAAGCGGCATCTCCCGCGCGAGGATTGGGGGCCGGTGTTCTGGCGTCTGGTGGGCGAAATCGGATCGGCGTATTTCTTTGTCACGGCCCTCTATCATATGCCGCTGGCCAATATCAGCGCGATCATGCAGGCCCTGCCGCTGACACTGACGCTGGCTGCTGCGCTCTTTTTCCGCGAGCCGGTGGGGTGGAAGCGGATGGCGGCGATCTTGGCCGGGTTTGTCGGCGTGATGTTGATCGTGCGGCCGGGCACCGAAGGGTTCAACATCTATTCTGTCTATGGATTGGCGGCCGTTGCCTTTGTCACGTTGCGCGATCTGGCGACGCGGCGGTTGTCGCGCGATGTGCCCTCGATGCTGGTGACGCTGTTCAACTCGTTCTTCATAATGGCGTTTTTCGGTCTGGGAAGCCTGACCGGCGAATGGGTGGCGCTCGATGGGCGGGCCGCGCTCTTGATCTGTGGCGCGGCGGTGATGATCATCGGCGGCTATCTTTTTTCAATCATGGTGATGCGGGTTGGCGAGATAAGTTTCGTGGCACCGTTTCGCTACACCAGCCTGATTTGGGCCTTGATCCTGGGGTGGTTGGTGTTCGGCGACTGGCCGCAGACGCTGACCTTGGTCGGGGCTGCTATCGTGGTGGCAAGCGGGCTCTTTACCCTTTACCGCGAGGCGCAGATCAGCCGCCGGGCAAAAGCGGATTTGAAAAGACAGCTTTCACTTGGGCCTCGTCCACGTTGAACTGAGATTTGAAAAACGCTGCTTCGCGGGCATCAATCGGGTGCATCGGACCCGTTTTGTATTTGGCATGAGAGTCGTTGTCGGCATGTTTGGCGCGCAGATACATATGCGGGCCGGGCTGAATCAGCGTGGGCATGTCGTAATGCAGCTTGTGATGGCCGAAATTCATTACGGTCAGCGGATCGCCGGAGCGAAAGAGCACGGCAAGGCCGCAGGCCCAAAACGGGGCTTGCAGTTCTTCTGCGACGATCCCGCGTTCTGACAAGGTGACGGAATAGCCGCGGTTATAGTCGATGGCCATGTAGCGCCAGCTCTTGCGCATGGTGCGGGTGTGTTTCTCGAACCAGCGCAGGCTACGCACAAAGCCGAGACCGACCGCATCGTCATCATCGAGGCGGAATTGCATGGAGAGGTCGGTATCCTCGCCCAGTTCGTGCTTGATCGCCAGTTGCATGGCAAGGCGATGCTTCATCGGTTCGCTTTCGATGATCTTGATCTGCGGCACCGGGGCGGTCAGATCATGCAGGCGCTCGAGATAGGGTTTGGGCATATTCTGCCCGATCATCACGAGAAAGGTGAAATCGGGGTTCTGCTGCGCCGCGATGGAGGGCAGGGTCAGGCATTCGAAATGGCGAAACCGCAGCTCCATCCGGGCGGGGGCATAGAGATAGGCCTCGCGTTCCTCGACCGTCTCATGCATGCGTTTGAAGCCGCCAAGGGCGGGATATGAAAACCGGCAAATCCCGATCACACGCATCTGTTGCGGTCCCCTAGCGAAAGCTTGCGCGGACCCTGTCCGCGTCGATGTGAAAATGATCGCGAAAGAGTGCCTCGCCTTCGGCATCGAGCAACGAGAGTTTGGGCATGCGCACCCCTTCCTTTTGGCGCGAGTCATTATAGCCGTTGTGCCCGCGCACGAACATCGGTTCCTCGGGCCAAGAGAGGGTGGGCATGTTCTGCCAGAGGCGCGCGTGGGAATAGTTCATGATCGTATGGCGCACCCCGGGGCGGACTGAGAGGGCGAGGGCCGGGGTCCACATGTGCTGGAACGTGGCAGAGGCCATGATGCCTTCGGGCGTTGGGGTGGCGACAAAGCCGTTGACGAAATCAATCGCGACATGGCGGTGGCTGCGCAAGAGGCCGCGCGCCGAATGGGCCAGTTTGCGCAGACGCTCCACGAAATGGACGGATACCGCATCGTCGTCGTCCATGCGGAATTGCAAGGAGGGTTGATCGCTGTCCAGAACGGCCGCGTTGATGACCTCGCGCATGACATCGCGGTGACGCCCCGGTTCGCGGATCACGACGCGGGCCTGTGGCAGGGTGGCGAGATTGTCCATCAGGCGGGCGTGATCCTGACGCGGCATATTGGGGCCGATGACCACCAAAAGGATGAAATCCGGATCGGTCTGAGCGCGCAGGGGTGGGAGGGTGAATTGCTCAAACAGGCGAAAGCGTTCCTGCATGCGTTCGGGGGCGTATAAATAAGCCTCGCGCTCTGCGGTTTCGGTATGTTCGACCTGAAAACCACCGAAGGCTGGATAGGAAAACCGGCACAGGCCGATCACCTGCGAATTTGCATTTTCCATCCTGCCCTGCATGCCTTAGACTGCTTGTGTCGACTGTGGCATTGGCCTGTAGTGAACGCAAGTCCGGACCTGTTGACAACCCCCGCGACTCCCCCTATACGCGCCCCATCCATGGCTGAGGGGGTCGCCCCGTCGCCTGTATCAGAACTGTAGTGGTCAAGATCCGGGCGAATGCGCCCCGATCCTCTGGAAACCCACCGCGTCGGACCCAGAATGCAGGGTGCGATTGCGGTCTTTGCGTATTGCGGACGCGCGATTCGCTTTTGATTAACCGCATGGGGCTGGTCCTTGTGCAGACACATGTGTTGAGAGACGGGGAAATAACCGGAATGCCAACGATCCAACAGCTGATCCGCAAGCCGCGGCAGCCGAAAGTCAGAACCACCAAGTCACAGCATCTTCAGGGCTGCCCGCAGAAGCGTGGCGTTTGCACGCGCGTCTATACGACGACGCCGAAGAAGCCGAACTCGGCCATGCGGAAGGTTGCTAAGGTGCGCCTGACCAATGGCTTCGAGGTCATCAGCTACATCCCCGGCGAGAGCCACAACCTTCAGGAGCACTCTGTGGTTCTGATCCGTGGCGGCCGTGTAAAAGACCTTCCCGGTGTGCGTTACCACATCCTGCGCGGCGTGCTCGATACGCAAGGCGTCAAGGATCGTAAGCAGCGCCGTTCGAAATATGGCGCGAAGCGTCCGAAGTAAGAGGAACCACAGATGTCTCGTCGTCACGCCGCAGAAAAACGCGAAGTCCTGCCCGATGCCAAGTATGGCGATCGGGTTCTGACCAAGTTCATGAACAACCTGATGATCGACGGCAAGAAATCCGTCGCTGAAACGATCGTCTACAACGCGCTCGAGCGCGTCGAAGGCAAGATCAAGCGCGCGCCGGTGGAAGTGTTCCACGAAGCGCTCGACAATATCAAGCCGTCGGTCGAAGTGCGTTCGCGCCGCGTCGGTGGTGCCACCTATCAGGTGCCCGTCGAAGTGCGCCCCGAGCGCCGCGAAGCTCTTGCCATCCGTTGGCTGATCAACGCATCGCGCTCGCGCAACGAGAACACGATGGAAGAGCGTCTAGCAGGTGAGCTGCTTGATGCGGTCCAGAGCCGCGGTTCGGCCGTGAAGAAGCGCGAAGACACCCACAAGATGGCAGACGCGAACAAAGCGTTCAGCCATTACCGCTGGTAAACCTCAGAGGCATTTGAATCATGGCACGCGACTATCCCCTCCAGCGTTACCGGAACTTCGGGATCATGGCCCACATCGATGCGGGCAAGACCACGACGACCGAGCGCATCCTGTTTTACACCGGCAAGTCCCACAAGATCGGCGAAGTTCACGACGGCGCCGCGACAATGGACTGGATGGAGCAGGAGCAGGAACGCGGTATCACCATCACCTCGGCTGCGACCACGACTTTTTGGCAGCGCCAGGAAGACCCGAGCAGCGAGGGTATATCTGATACCAAGTATCGCTTTAACATCATCGACACCCCCGGCCACGTCGACTTTACCATTGAAGTCGAGCGTTCGCTTGCGGTTCTCGATGGCGCGATCTGTCTGCTGGACGGGAACGCCGGCGTCGAGCCGCAGACCGAAACCGTGTGGCGTCAGGCTGACCGCTACAAGGTGCCGCG
>NZ_CAXAUM010000016.1:0-80689 GCF_963972555.1 uncultured Roseovarius sp. | reverse complement strand
GCGCTTGCATGGCATGCAAGAGGTCAGGGGTTCGATCCCCCTAGGCTCCACCAATTCCCCCCTCAGATCAGCGCAATTTAGCGTCCGCAGAGATCGGCGGAGACCTTCTGCCATGCTACCACCCTGCCCGCTTCTTCTTGGCTAGAATACTCTCGCCGAAGATGCCCATGTGCTCGACGCTGGCGGGTGATGCGACGGCGCCGGATTGCGGCAATTTCAACCCGAGAATCCCTTGACGCGCCTGTGCTTTGGGCCTAAAGACGCCAAACGGAATTCGGGGCACTGCCTGTGGTGGTGCCCGTTTGTGTTAAGAAGGGCCAGCACGCGCCCTCAGCAAGAACGAGGATGATCTCATGTCGCGCCGCTGTGAACTGACCGGTAAAGGCCCGATGGTTGGCAACAACTCCAGCCACGCCAACAACAAGACACGTCGTCGGTATCTGCCGAACCTCAACGACGTGACGCTGCAATCTGAAACCCTGAATCGCGGCATCAAGCTGCGGATTTCGGCGCATGCTCTGCGCAGTGTCGATCATCGCGGGGGTCTCGATGCATTTCTGGCCAAGGCAAAGGACGACGAACTGTCCGCAACCGCGCTGAAGGTCAAGAAAGAGATCGCCAAGGCGCAGGCCGCAACCGCCTGATTCTGAGCGTCCAATCGCTTTGCACCCAGCCCTGCCTAACCGGCGGGGCTGTTTGCTTTTGCCGCTTGCCCAAGCCGGTCGCGCAGGCCTATATGTCAGGCCGATGAGACCACTGCACCCGATATTGGCCTTGGCCCTCTGCCTGGTTCTGGCCCTCACCAGCCAGAGCCTTGCGGTGGCGCGCGGCGGCGCGCAGCCGGTGGGGCAAATCGTGCTCTGCACCGGCACAGGCCCGGTCACTATCGCCGTCGATGCCGACGGACAGCCTGTGGCCGCACAGCACCTCTGCCCCGATTGCCTGCCCGGTTTTGCCGTTGTTCTGGTCTCACCCCCGACCCTCGGCCTCTGGAAGGGGCCGGAGCGACGGATGGGGACTGTGGCAATGGGCCGCCACGCCGTGATGCGCGGCCAGCCCCCGAGCGTGGCACGCGCGCCGCCTGTGACGGTCTGACACCCCATTCCAGACCGTGATACAGACATTAAGGAGCGACCCATGTCCTTCAAATCCCCCCTTCTGGCGGCCCTTGCCGCGACCGTCCTTGCCGTGCCCGCACTGGCGCAGGAAATCCACGTGCTCGACACCTACGCCCGCAGCGCCAGCCCCACCGCCAAAACCGGCGCAGCCTTCATGCTCATCGAGAATATCGGCGACGCCGATGACCGCCTGCTCGGCGCGACCTCTCCCGCCGCGCAAAAGGTCGAATTGCACACCCATCTCGAAGAGGGTGGCGTCATGAAAATGATGCATGTCGAAGAGGGCTTTGCCATCGCGGCAGGCGAGACGTTGGTGTTACAGCGCGGCGGCGCCCACGTGATGTTGATGGGGCTGACCGAGAGCTTTGAGCAGGGCAAGATCATTCCGCTGACGTTGGTTTTTGAAAAATCCGGAGAAATCGTTGTGGATGTTCCGGTCGATCTGGCGCGCAAGCCCGAAGGTGCTGGCGCAAAAGGTCACGGAACAGGTAACTGACCCGCTCGGGCCCGGCTGGGCGGTCTGCCATGCCGGTCTCGCTTGCACATCAAAGAAAGGCGGCTCCAATCGCGCGACACCGGTTGGGGCCCCGTTTTTGCGCGCAATTCAAACAATTAGAGTTCGTGGGAACGAAAAGTTTCCGCCCCGGCGCGTCCTGTGCCCGCTGCCGAAATCAGCCGACCGCGCGGCCAGCCACCTTTTCCAGGTGCGCACGCAGTTGTTCAGCCTCGTAGCGCGCTTCGCGAAGACCATCCATGGTCGCGGCCAATTCTGCCTCGGTCTGACTGATCTGGTTGGTCAGCTCGGCCTCGCGCTGTTGCAAATAGGTGATAGCCTGATCGCGGGTTTCCTCAGCCTCGTGCAGTTCCTGCGCCAGCCGTTCCAACTCCCCGACATCGGATCCCGGTACGCGGATGAAGCGATGTACCAGCCAATTGGCGAACCAGCCCATGCAGAACGCCACGAAAAGGACGATGGCGGTTGCGATGATGAATTCGGTTCTGTTCATTCGGTTGGCTTGTCCTGCGTGGTCTTTTCGGCCTCAGCCCCTTCTTCCCCCGGTTCTTCGAGGCTTTCAAGCGCTGTTTGCTCATCTTCCACCGGCTCGGGGCGGATCAGGCGAAATTCGATGCGGCGATTGGTCTCGCGGCCCTCTTCGGTCCCGTTGTCGGCAATGGGCACGCTTTCGCCATAGCCCTTTGCGTCGATGCTCGAGGTCAGCACACGGCGCATGCGCAATTCGTCCAGCACCGCACGCGCCCGTGCGAGGCTGAGTTGCACGTTCATATCCTCGCTGCCCTGACTGTCGGTATGGCCGCCAATCTCCATGCGGATTTCGCCGCATTTTTTCAGCACATCGGCAATATCGTCCATGATCGCGGCCCCTTGCGCGTCGATCTTGGCTGATCCCGGCTCAAAGTTGATCTTGCGCCCTGCCTGAATCGCAGCGATCTGCGCCTCGCATTCATCTGGCGTTGGAAGCCCGGCGACGGGATCAAGGGCCTCTTTGTAGGTCACGTCGATGGTATATTTCTCGGCCTCACCCAGCTTTTCTGCCAGAAACTGCGCGATTTCCGCGCTGGCGCTCTTGCGGCCGGTGTTGCCTTGAACGCCGATATTATCAGGCGTCACCGTAACGACACCATTCGACAGATACGACAGTGCCTCGAGGCCGGTCAGAACCCGGATCGACCAGTCACGCGGCAGCCCCTCAGCCACCCGCGCCGTCAGATGCACCGAATCCGAAGAAAATCGCGCTTTGGCAAAGCTGCGCACAGTTTCACGGCTGTTTTCACTGCCCACCCGCCCACGAATCACAACCTGACCTTCGGGCGAGAGGGTGGCCACGAATTCGGGCGCTGCGGGCTGCGCGGCATCGGGGGGCGGCGGCAAGGTGGCGGTGAGGGCAAAGACCTCGGGCAATTCGGCCTCAAGCTTGCCAGCCACGTCGTCGAACAGGCTCTGCGCGGTGCCTTCAGGTGCCAAGAGCGCCACATCGGCATCGGAAAACGTAACCGTGCCTCCGCCCAGATCCGCGACCGCAGCTATGGCCAGTTCCGCCGCCCGCGCCCATTGTGGCGAGGGCACGCCCATCCCCACCACGCAATCGGCCTTGGACTGTATGCCCGCCTTGCCTGCAGCGCGCAAAATGCGCTCGCGTGTCTCTTCAGTGTCGGCAGAGCAGGAGTCGAACCGCGCGCCGGTTTCGTCGATCACGAACCGCAGGGTAAAGGGTGTGATAACCGGGCGCGGGGCCGAGATGGCAAGCGCCAGCCGCACGTTGTCTGGTGCCGCGCGTGCCAGATCCGTCTCGATCCGGCGCTGCGCCTCGGTGCTGTCGACCATGGCCTTGATCTCGACCCGATCCGCGCTGACGGAGATCTTGGCCCGCGGCAATTTCCCAAGCGACCGGACCGCATAACGCAGCGCGGCGGGCCATGTCTCTGGATAGGGATAGTCCGCGGAATCAAGCAGATCGGCCACCGTCACATCATCGGTTTCAGACGCGATATCCGCCAAAAGCTTGTCACGATCCGTGGCGGCAGGCACCAGCCCGATCAGGGAAATACCGCTGTCATTGCGCAGGATTTCGATGGCAAAGCGCGGCGGCGCAATATCCGCCGCATCCTCGACCAGCATCTGATCAATCACCCGCGCCGCATCGACCACCGTGCCCGCCAGCGACAGCGCCTTGAACCGCAGCGCCTCAGAGGGCGCGGTGCCCGCAAGAAAGAGTTGCAGGCCATCCGTGTCGACATCGGCCCAGACCAGACCGACGCGGTCCAGCGTATCACGCACCGCGCGGCGCGAACTGTCCTCGATGGCGCTCACGGCAAAGCCCGCGGCAACAACCGCAAGCACCGCTGCCCCGGCAAAGGTTCCTGCGATCGTGAAAGCGGATGATAAACGCATCGGGCAATGGCCAGTTCATGAGTGCTGCCCACGTCTTTAGGCGCGCGGCGGCCTGAGTTCAATCACAGGAGACAGGCGACGGCGAAAAACGGCACAGGCAAGAGGCCCGCATCCCGGTTGGAACGAAAGAGTTGAAGCAACCGCGCAGTATCGTCCAACCGCAAACGGCGCATCTGTCCCTGCATGTGCCAGCCCATCACCCAAGGGCCGCATAGCGCCACAAGGAGTGCTGTCAGCCGCGCATCGGGCACCGCAAGAATGACGGCCACCGCCATCAGCGACACGGTCGCCACCAGAAACCACCGCAGCCAGCGAGGCGAGTTGTCCCCAAAAAGCCGCGCCGTGGATTTGACACCGATCAGAGCGTCATCTTCTGCGTCCTGATGGGCATAGATCGTGTCATAAAAGAGTGTCCAGGCAATACCCGCGAGATAGAGGATCACCGCGGGCGCTTCCAGCCGGCCGCTATGCGCCGCCCACGCAAGAAGGGCGCCCCAGTTGAAGGCGAGGCCGAGAAACACTTGCGGCCACCATGTAAATCGCTTGGCGAAGGGATAGACCGCGACAGGCAAGAGCGACAAGACGCCAAGGGTAATCGCGGCGGCGTTGAAGGTCAGAAGAATCCCGAACGCAAGCAGCGCCTGCGCCGCCATCCAGATGAGCGCGCCGCGCACCGTGACCTGACCTGCGGGAATTGGGCGCGATGCAGTGCGCGCCACAGAGCCGTCGATATGCCGGTCGGTAATATCGTTCCAGGTGCAGCCCGCCCCGCGCATCAGAAAAGCCCCGAGGGCGCAGCCGGTAAAGATCCACAGATCGTGCCATCCCGCCTGACCGTCCGACAGCATCGCAAGCGTCAGCCCCCACCAGCAGGGCAAGAGCAAGAGCCATGTGCCAATCGGTCGGTCCGCACGGCTCAGCCGCAAGTAAGGGCGCGTGGCGGCAGGGGCCAGACGGTCCACCCAATTGCCAGCATAGGCATCGGCCACCTGTCCCGTGGCCTCTGGCATCTGGTTCTTTGCGGTCATATGTTGGCCCCATGAAAGCAGCGAAGATCAGGCTTTATGTAGAGCACCCGTTGGGGGAAGGGCAAACCATTCCTCTGAGCCAGCCGCAGGCGCATTACCTCTTTGGGGTGATGCGGCAAGGCGTGGGGGACGCCGTGCTCTTGTTCAATGGTGAGGCCGGGGAATGGCGCGCCGACGTGATCGAGGCAGGCAAGCGCGGCGGTGCCTTGCAGGTGGCCGAGCAGACAGCACCGCAGCGCAATCCGCCCGACCTCTGGCTCATGTTCGCTCCGATCAAGAAGGCGCGCACAGATTTCATTGTCGAGAAAGCCGCAGAAATGGGCGTAGCGCGGATCATCCCGGTGCAGACCGAGTTCACCAATGCCGAGCGTATCCGGCAGGACCGGCTTCAGGCCCATGCCGTTGAGGCCGCCGAACAATGCGGCGGCACATTCGTGCCAGAGGTCAGCGACCTGCACCGCCTCGACCGGATGCTGGCCAACTGGCCCGAGGATCGTCAATTGATGTTTTGCGACGAGGCGCTGGCGGGCCACGCGGCAACCCTTGGTCGTGATCTGCCGCGCGGCGCGCCATGGGCCATCCTGATCGGCCCCGAAGGCGGTTTCTCGGAGGCAGAGCGCGCACGCCTCGCGGCGCTGCCGCAGGCCCACGCCATCAGCCTCGGGCCACGCATCCTGCGCGCGGATACGGCGGCGGTGGCGGCGATGACACTCTGGCAGACCACTTTGGGGGACTGGACATGAGCTTTATTCGCCCGCAGGCGCGCGCCGCCCTTTGGCGCTGGCGCGAGGTTTTGAGCGGGCTGGGGCTGGCGACGCTTGGTCTCTGGTGGGGGGTTGGCAGCTACGGCCTTCTGCAATGGCTGGGTTACGTGCTTTTGATCCTCGCCGGGGCGGTCCTGTTGATGGGGCTGCAACGGACACGCTTTCGCGCAGGCGCGGGCGGTCCCGGCGTGGTGCAGGTCGACGAGGGACAGGTTGCCTATTTCGGGCCTCTCACGGGGGGCGTGGTGGCGATCCGCGATCTTGACGCCCTGACGCTTGATCCGACAGGCAAGCCGCCGCATTGGGTGCTGAGCACGCAAGGCGCGCCCGCGCTGCATATCCCGCTCAATGCCGAGGGCGCAGAGGCACTCTTTGACGCCTTCGCCGCCCTGCCCGGCCTGCGCACCGAACATATGCTTTTCCAAATGCGCCGCCTGCCCAATCACCCGACTGTGATCTGGCAGAAATCGCAAAGCACCGCCTCGCACCTTAGGCTGCATTGACAGTCCTGACGTTTGCCGCCAACTGTGTCGCCCGAGACACTGCCCTGATCAGGAGGCCCGAACATGTCCATCCCACAATCCGGCGGCGGGCCGATCGAACGCCATGAGCAACTGGCAGAGTATCTGGCAAGTGGTTGCAAACCCAAGGAAGATTGGCGCATTGGCACCGAGCACGAGAAGTTCGGCTATTGCAAGGACACGCAGCGCCCCATCCCGTACGAGGGGCCGCGGAGCATTCTGGCGGTGCTCGAAGGGCTGCGCGATGTGCATGGCTGGGCTCCTGTGGAAGAGGGCGGCAAGCTCATCGGGCTGGAAAAAGACGGTGCGAATGTGAGCCTCGAGCCGGGCGGGCAACTGGAATTGTCCGGCGCGCCGCTCGAGACCATCCATCAGACTTGCGACGAGGTGAACGACCACCTGCGCGACGTCAAGGACATCGCCGACAAGGTGGGTGTCGGCTTTATCGGTCTGGGCGCGGCTCCCATCTGGACGCATGAGGACATGCCGCTCATGCCCAAGGGCCGTTACAAGCTGATGGACAGCTATATGCAAAAAGTCGGCACCATGGGCCGGACCATGATGCGCCGCACCTGCACCGTTCAGGTCAATCTCGATTTTTCCTCAGAAACCGACATGGTGCAGAAACTCCGCGTGGCACTGGCCCTGCAACCGGTGGCGACGGCGCTCTTTGCCAATTCGCCCTTTTTCGAGGGCAAACCCAACGGGCACAAAAGCTGGCGTTCCCGCGTCTGGCGCGATCTTGATCCCGCTCGCACCGGAATGTTGCCGTTTGTGTTCGAAGAGGGGTTTGGATTCGAGGCCTATGCAGACTATGCGCTCGATGTGCCGATGTATTTCGTCTATCGCGATGGCAAATATATCGACGCTCTGGGGCAGTCGTTCCGCGACTTCCTGCGCGGTGAACTGCCTGCGCTGCCCGGCGAGAAGCCGACGCTGAGCGATTGGGCGGATCACCTGACCACGACCTTTCCCGAGGCGCGGATCAAGAAATTCATGGAAATGCGTGGCGCCGATGGCGGCCCTTGGCGCAGGCTCTGCGCGCTGCCTGCCTTCTGGGTGGGGCTGATGTACGACCAATCCGCCTTGGACGCGGCATGGGACATCTGCAAGGGCTGGGATGCCGCGACGCGCGATGCGCTGCGCGTGGCGGCCAGCGTCGATGGGCTTCAGGCGCGCGTGGGCGACGTCCACATGCATGAACTGGCCCGCGCGGTGCTGGATATATCAGAGGCCGGTCTCAAGGCGCGCGCGCGCTCGGGCGGCGGCGGCATGATCCCGGACGAGACGCATTTCCTCAATGCCCTGCGCGAGAGTGTTGAGACAGGCAAGACCCCGGCGGATGAACTGCTCGATCGCTACAATGGTGACTGGAACGGCGATCTGAGCCGGATTTACGCCGATTACAGCTATTAAAAGCCGGATCACGCCGGCAGTGCGCTGCCGGTGCGGGTCCGTGTGCGCAGCAGGATCAAAACCATGATCCCGATGTTCAGGAAATTCCACGCGATGCCGTTGAGAAACGCCATGTGATAGCTGCCGGTCAGGTCATAGATCCAGCCCGACATCCAGCCGCCGATCGCCATCCCGGCAATCGTCGCCATCATCACGAATCCCACGCGTCGTCCGGCCTCTGCACTGGGCATGTATTCCCGCACGATCACGGCATAGCTGGGCACAATCCCCCCCTGTGCCAAGCCAAAGACAAGGCTCACAATATAGAGCGAGGTCAGACCGCCCGAGGGCAAATAGAGGAACAGCGCGAGGCACTGCAGCGCCGAGCCGATCAAGAGCGTCCGCACACCGCCCAAACGATCCGCCAGCAGACCTGACACGATGCGCGACGCGACACCGCCCAAGAGCATGAGCGACAGCATCTGTGAGCCCACAGCCGGGCCATAGCCCAGATCGACGCAATAGCTCACGATATGGACCTGCGGCATCGACATCGCCACGCAGCAGCCCACGCCGGCAAGGCCAAGAAGCAGCGCCAGAGCGCGCGGTGAGAGGCCCGTCGCTCCGGCCCGCGCGGAGGAGAGGCTATCGGCATGCGCCCGCGCCGCCATCGGCACCCGGCGGCGCAAGAGCAGGGCCAAGGGGATCACCCCCGCCACGGTCACGACCGCCAGCACCATGTAAACTGCGCGCCATCCCTGCTCGGACAATATCCCCGCAAGGATCACAGGCCAGATCGCCCCCGAGAGGTAATTGCCACTCGCGGTGATTGCCACGGCAATCCCCCGCCGCTTGAGAAACCAGAGCGAGACATCGGCGATGAGCGGCCCGAAACTGGCGGCAGTGCCAAAGCCAATCAGAAATTGCAGGCTCGAGAGCAGGATCACCGTCGGGCTGAGCGCGGCAAGGGCCGTCGCCGCAGAAATCAGCAACGCCGACCCGATCAACGCCGTGGTAACACCGAACCGGTCCACCACCCGGCCGATCCCGAGATTGCCAAGAGCAAAGCCGATCATGGTCAGAGTATAGGGCATCGAGGCCGCGGCGCGGTCGACGCCAAACTCGGCCTGCATGGCGGGCATCACCACGATGATCGACCACATCCCCACATTGCCGATCATGGCAATGGCCAGTGACACGGCAAGGCGCGTCCAGGCGTATCGGCTGTCAAGAAGGGCGGCATCGGCATTCATGGCGCGACGATATGACGGCGCGTGGCGACTGACCAGATGGAAAAAGCTGGGCATGCTCTGGGGATCGACGGGGCGGCATTTTGCTGCAATCCACATCCCGCGCTTGGCCCGGGACGCACGACACGCTAACAGTTGCCGCAAAAGGAGGGCACCGCCCATGTCAACCGCCAAGACCCACACCGAGGCCCAGATCGAAACCCCGACCGAGATTGCCCGTGGCGTGATCCGGATCGAGGCCGAGGCCCTCAGCGCCCTCCACTCCGCAATGCCCGCCGATTTCGACGCGGTTGTGGCCAGCCTGCTTGAGGTCAAGGGACGGGTGATCGTCTCGGGCATGGGCAAATCCGGCCATATCGCCGCGAAAATCGCGGCAACCATGGCCAGCACCGGCACGCCCGCGCAGTATGTCCACCCCGGTGAGGCAAGCCACGGCGATCTGGGCATGATCACACCGCAAGATGCGCTGATCCTGATCTCCAACTCCGGCGAGACCCGCGAACTGGCCGATATCATCGCCCATAGTCGCCGCTTTGCGATTCCGCTCATTGCCATCACGAAAAAACCTGACAGCACCCTTGGCCAACAGGCCGATTTCCTGCTGACCCTGCCCAATGCGCCCGAAGCCTGCGCCATTGGCATGGCCCCGACCACCAGCACCACGTGCACTTTGGCCTTGGGCGATGCCCTTGCCGTGGCCCTGATGCGCCTGCGCGGATTTGAGCGTGAGAACTTCCTCGCCTTTCACCCCGGTGGCACACTCGGCGCGCAGCTTTTGCGCGTGTCCTCGGTCATGCACACCGGCACGGCGCTGCCGATTGTCAGCCAAGAGACCCCGATGGGCGAGACCTTGATCGAGATGACCGCCAAGGGCTTTGGCGTGGCGGCGGTTGTCGAGGAGGGTCGGCTCTTGGCGGTGATCACCGATGGTGATTTGCGCCGAAACCTGTCGGACCTCATGGCGCGCACCGCCGGAGAGGTGGCAACGCGAAATCCCCGCAGCATCCTGCCCGAGGCACTCTTGTCCGAGGCATTGGGGGTCATGAACACCCACAAGATCAGCGCGCTCTTTGCCGTGGACGAGACCGGGCAATTGCGCGGCCTCGTGCATATCCATGACATCCTGCGCGCCGGGGTCGCCTGATCCCAGTTCAGGCGCTTAAAAAGCTCGCAAAAGGGATATAGCGCACCGGATCACCCGGTAGAATGGTCACAGCTCCGTCCGGCAGCTCGACCAAGCCTTCGGCCCAACTCAGGCCACTGATCCGCCCTGATCCTTCCGAGGCAAAGACTTCGGCCCGCCCCTCACGGATACGCGCACGCAGATATTCGCGGCGGCCCGGTTTCTTGCGTTTCTCAAAGGCGGCCGGCACGTGAAATCCCTGAGGCATAGACCACCCCGCCCCGGACAAGAGTCGCAGCGCAGGCCGCGCAAAGATCAGCGCGCAGACGAGCGCCGCCACCGGATTGCCCGGCAGGCCAAAGACCGGCACGCCCCGCCAGAGACCAAGCGCCAGCGGGCGCCCCGGCTTGAGCGCGATGCGCCACTGGGCCATCGCCCCCGCCTCGTTCAGCAAGGCCGATACATGATCTTCATCCCCAGCAGACGCCCCACCCGAGGTCAGGATCGCATCGGCATTCTCAGAGGCACGATCAAAGGCCGCACGCAGGGCCGCGCGATCATCGCCAATCCGCCCCAGATCAAGCGGCGCATAGCCCATCTGTTGCATCAGCCCCAAGAGCATCGGACGATTGGCATCATAGATTTGCCCGTCTCGGGCGGGCGCGCCCGGTTCGACCAACTCATCCCCCGTGGACATCACCGCAACATGCAACTGGTCATGGATGGGCAGGTCCGAGAGCCCCACCGCGGCGCAGAGTGCCAGATCGGCGGGGGTAATGACCCGGCCCGGCTCCAGCACCGGCGCGCCTGCCGCCACATCCTCGCCCGCGCGGCGGGTATTGGCACCGGGTTTGAGACCAGAACGAAACGCGATGCGCCCCTCGTCCAAGGTCACATCCTCTTGCAGGATCACGGCATCGACACCCGTCGGCAGGGCCGCCCCCGTCAGCACGCGGATGGCATAACCCGGCGGCACCGTACCGGAATAGGGCACGCCCGCAGCCGCGCGGCCCTGAACGAGCGGCAGCACCTGATCGCCGGTGGTCAGGCTGGCATGGGCAAAGCCATAGCCGTCCACGGCCGTATTCGCCTCGGGCGGGTTCGCGCGCGGGGCAGTAATCGGGGTTGCCAACACGCGGCCCAACGCTTGCGCCAGAGGCGCGCGGCTCTGGCCCACAACAGGGCGCAACCGGTCGCGCAACAGGGCGAGCGCGTCATCCACCGGCGTCCAATCCACGCCTGCAGGCAGCGCAAAGCAATCGTTGCGCAGGGGCGGCGGTTTTAGGGTGTCCTCGCAGGCAGCGATCAGTTCTGCCTCATGTCCCAGCCCAAGGATCCAGCCCTCTTCGGGCGCGTCCACCGCCAGCATCTCGGTCAGCCGGTGCGGGGACATGCGGGCCAACGCACGCGCCATCAAGCGCACCTGATGCGCGTCGCGGATGCCGCCCTGCTCCTCGGCCCGTTTTACGGCGGGATTGATGAGGCCGGGCCAAACCTCGACCAGTGCCACAGGCTTGTCCAACACCTCGAATGGCCAGACAGACACCTGCCCATAGAACCTACGCCGCAATCGGTTGAGCACCGGTAAACCGGTCAGCACCTGCCCGCCCACGGCGCCCGCGCCCCCCATCTGCCAGCAGGTAAAGGCCCCCTTCGCCCTTGCCTCGGCTGCGCGCCGCTCAACCATACCATGACCTTCGCGCGTATCCTTGCGCGGCAGGTCGGCAATCTCGCGCTTCACCCCGTTGAACCAGAACGGCCCCACACCGGGAAAGCGGCGGTTGATCTCGCCTGCCACGTCAAAGCGGTTATTGGCCTGCGGCCCATCCTCGATCACCGTTTCCAGCCAGTCCCAGACCGCAAAAGGATTTTCGCACCCGGTCAGCCCCCGCGCGAATCCCGCTGGGAAGCCAAAGGGAAAATCCACCCCGATCAGCAGCCTGCGGCCCGCCGTGATCTCTGTCTCGATCAAAGACATCAGTGCCGCCTCGGCCTCGGCCCGGTTGCGCAGGTATCGCGGTGCCTGGTCCACGGTGTTGCGCGTCACCCCAAGCCAGATCGCATCCTTGCGCGGTTGCGGCCCGGTGTCGCCACCGCCCGACCAATCCAGCATTGCGATGGTGTCAAACCGGGTCACAAGCCCACCTCTGCGAGAATGAAATCTGCAATCGCCTTGGTGTCGTCAAGGTCGAACAGGGGGCGGTCGATGGTCAGGGTCGTATCGCTCGCCACAGCACGGATAGTGGGATCATCGGTGGCGATCAGCGGATTGCCGGTCTCGACCCGAAACGCCTCAACCTTGGGGTGGCGGTCACGCTTGTAGCCTTCTACCAGCACCAGATCGACAGGGGATAGTTTTTGCAGCAGGGTTTCCAGGCTTGGCTCCTCGTCCTCCCGCAGTTCATGCATCAAGGCAAAGCGATTGCGCGACGCCAAGAGCACCTCGGTCGCGCCTGCGATGCGGTGGCGATGGCTGTCCTTGCCAGGTTGGTCCACGTCAAAAGTATGATGGGCATGTTTCACAGTCGAGACAGTATAACCGCGTCCGGTGATTTCCGCCACCAGCCTCTCCATCAGCCCGGTCTTGCCCGCGTTCTTCCAGCCGGTGACGCCGTAAATCCTCATGCTGATATTCTCCTGCGCGCCGCGTCCAGATCCTCGGGCGTATTGACGTTGAAAAACGGATCAAGGGCATCGTCGAACACCGCCTCGCGCCCGCCGTGCTTGTCGGTCCAGAGCACGACCTTGCGCAGCCCGTCCATCAGCGCCGCGCGCAAGTCATGCCGCAACGCCGTGGGCCAGAGGCCAAAGGTGGGATGGCGAACCAGACCGCTGCCGCTCATGGATTTGGTATCCGTATCACCGCGCGGTGTGGCAGCAAGAGCGAGCGGATGCGCCATGCCCTCTGCCGTCTGTGTGAGCTGCGCGACAAGATCGGTCGGAAAAAACGGCGTGTCGGCGGCGACGGTGACAATTGCCTCGGCCCCCTGCCCCGCAGCCCAATCGAGACCGGCCAGAACCCCCACCAGCGGCCCCGCGAAACCGGGGATCGGATCGGGCAGCACTGGCAGGGCAAAGGCGTCGAACCGCGCCGCATCACCGTTGGCATTCAGCGCCATCGCCCCCACCTGCGGGGCTAGGCGGTCCATCACATGCGCGAGGATCGGGCGCTCATCAAGGGCCAACAGCCCCTTGTCGCCGCCACCCATGCGCGTGGCCTGCCCCCCTGCGAGGATGACCCCGAGGGGCCGGCTCATGCGTCGGCCCCTTTGCGGCGGTGTTTCTTGTCCTCGTCGCCCACGCTCTCGGGATCCGCGTCCCGCAAGAGCCGCTCCTCACCCGAAAGACAGACAAACCGTTTGCCGCGCATCCGGCCAATCAGGGTCAGCCCCACCTGGCGCGCGATTTCCACGCCCCATGCGGTAAAGCCCGAGCGCGAGGCGAGCACCGGAATCCCCATCATCGCGGTCTTGATCACCATTTCCGAGGTCAGACGCCCCGTGGTGTAGAGCAGCTTGTCGCCGGCCGCGACGCCTTCGCTCAGCATCCAGCCCGCGATCTTGTCCACGGCGTTATGGCGGCCCACATCCTCCATATAGACCAGCGGGCGGTTGCCTTGGCAGAGCACGGTGCCATGAATGGCCCCTGCCTCGAGGTAAAGCGAGGGCGTGCGGTTGATCACGCTGGCCAAGGCATAGAGATCCGAGGTCTTGACCGTCACCGCGGGCAGGGTCACGCCCTCCAGCCCCTCCATCATGTCGCCAAAGACGGTGCCCACAGCGCAACCGCTGGTGCGGGTTTTCTTCTTGAGCTTTTCCTCGTAGCTCGTCTGACCATCGGTGCGCACCACGACGGTTTCCAACTCGTCATCATAGTCCACACCCAGAACCTTCTCTTGCGGTCCCAGCATCCCCTGATTGCGCAGGAAACCAAGCGCCAGATACTCAGGGTAATCGCCAATCGTCATGGCAGTCACGATTTCCTGCGCGTTGAGGAAAATCGTGAGCGGGCGCTCCTCGACCACCGAAATCTGCGTGCGCTTGCCCTCATGATCCACCCCTTCAACCGCGCGCGTCAGGCGCGGGGCGGCGGGATCGGGCGCAATGAGATAAGACAGAAGGTCTTCGGTCGTGGCCAATTGCATCTCCTTCTGGCATTGGGTAGGCCGTGTCAGGGCACAGGGGCAACTTAGGGGCAAGCGGTGCATAGGCAAACCACCAATTCGACCTATTGGCAAGGCGTGCGCGACGGTGCGCCCTTCATCCTGGTGATAGTTCCCTTTTCGCTGCTCTTTGGCGTGGTGGCAACCGAGGCCGGGCTCAACGTGTTTGAAACGCTCAGCTTTTCGGTTCTGGTGATCGCAGGCGCGGCGCAGTTCACGGCGCTGCAACTGCTCAGCGACGGCGCGCCCACCGCGATTGCGCTTATTTCCGCCTTGGCGGTCAACCTGCGGATGGCGATGTATTCCGCATCTCTCACCCCGTATATCGGCGGGGCGAGTTTGGGTCAGCGCGCCCTTGCGGCCTATTTCACGGTGGATCAGAGCTATACCTGCGCCATCGTCGCCTTTGAGAAGAACCCCGGATGGTCGATCCCCCAGAGGCTCGCGTATTTCTTTGGTGTGGTCACGCCGATTTGCCCGCTCTGGTATATCTTCACTCTGGTCGGCGCGCTTGTGGGCACATCGATCCCCGAGGGGCTGGCGCTCGATTTCGCGCTACCGATCACGTTTCTCGCGATGATCGCGCCGATGCTGCGTACGCCTGCGCATCTGGCGGCGGCTTTTGTCTCTGTGACCCTGGCGCTGGTCTTTGCGTTTCTCCCGTATAACCTTGGCCTGCTGGTCGCGGGTATTGCAGGCATGATGACCGGCGCGCAGGTTGAGCTGATCCTTGAGCGGCGCAAGGAGGCGCGGCTGCCATGATCGACAAGACAAGCCTCTGGACCGTGATCGTGCTCTTGGGTCTGGGCAGTTTCGGGCTGCGCTTTGTCTTTACCGGGCTGATCGGCGACCGGCCCCTGCCCGCGTGGCTGTTGCGGCACCTGCGCTATACGGCAGTTGCGGTGCTGCCCGGATTGGTGGCCCCTCTGGTGGTCTGGCCTGCGGCGACGGGTGGCACGCTCGATGCTCCGCGCATGGCGGCGGCACTGGTGACGCTGATTGCAGGCTATGTGCTGCGCAATGTGATTGTGGCAATCCTCTTGGGCGCGGTCACACTCTACGCCGGATTGGCGCTGATGGGGCAGATATAAGAGCCCTCAGGCAAAAATCTGCGCTGCGTGCTCAGCCATGTAAATGCGCAACCACGGCGTATAGCGCGCAGGGTTCATGCGGATCGCGGCATTGAGCGCATTGAGCGAAATCCAGCGCGTGTCCATCACCTCTTCGGGATTGGGGTTCAGGTCACAACGCGCAGGCAGGCGGCACATGAACATATCCACCACCTCATGCTCAATCAGCCCGCCCCCCACATCGGCGCGATACTCGACCTGATCGCGGTGGGTGAGAGAGAGGCCCGTGATACCCAATTCCTCGAAGAGCCTGCGATGCGCGCAAGCCAGAGGCTCTTCGCCCCAATGCGGGTGGGTGCAACAGGTGTTGGCCCAAAGACCGGGCGTATGATATTTTCCAAGCGCGCGGCGCTGGATCAAGAGATCCTCTCCCGCCATCACAAAAACCGACACCGCCTTGTGCCGCAGGCCGCGCTGATGCGCCTCGAGCTTGTCCACGGCCACCAGATCCCCGCCGATCCATGTCGGGATGAGCGCGTTCATGTGCGGGTCGCGGACACCAGCCGCGTGAGATGGGCGAGGTTCTTCAACCCGATCTTGAGATGCGCCATGGGCCGCGCCTTGACCAGTTTCTTGTTCATATAGGCCTCGAATGTCAGCCGCTGCACGTCGATGTCATGGCAGAGCGAGACAAAGCGCTCGCGCCGCTCGTCGGACCTATAATAGGCATTCTGCATCGACGCCAGAACCCGAAAAACGGTCTTGTGCTCGCGCATGAACAGTTGCCGTGCCAGTTTGAGATCGCGCACACGCCCCGAAGCGAGGCATGCGCTCGCTGCCGTCGCGGCCACCCGGCCGCCAACCATGGCGTAATAAATCCCCTCGCCCGAGGACGGCGCAACCACCCCGGCGGCATCGCCCGCCAAGACCACGTCGCGGCCATTGTCCCAGCAGTCCAGAGGCTTGAGCGGGATCGGCGCCCCTTCGCGCCGGATCGTCGGGCAATCGGTCAACCCAGAAGCGGCGCGCAGATCGGCGGTTGCCCGTTTCAGATCGACATCCTTGACCATGCTGCCCATGCCAACACTGGCCGATTTGCCATGCGGAAACACCCAACCGTAGAAATCCGGCGAGATCGCCCCGTCATAGATCACATCGCAGCGTTCGGGATCATAGGCAGTGGTCGCGGCAGGGGCCTCGATGATCTCGTGATAGGCGATGACATAGGGAATGCGCTCAGCCCCCGGCACCTCGTCGCGCGCCACGTTCGAACGCGCCCCGTCCGCCCCGATGATCAGCCGCGTGGACAGGCTGCGCTCATTTCCCGTGACCTTGTCGCGGTAGATCACAGCCGGTGTCGGCCCGCTCCGGTCGATCCGCAGATAGGTGCCGGTAGCGCGCACGGCACCGGCCTGTGCCGCACGAACACGCAAGAATTCATCGAAGTGCTCGCGGTCCACCATGCCGACAAAGCCGTTTTCGATGGGAATATCGACATGCCGTCCCGTGGGCGAGATCATGCGCGCGGTGGTAATCTTGGCCACGATCTGATCATCGGGCAGATTGAAATCGGCAATAAGGCGCGGTGGGATCGCACCCCCGCAGGGCTTGATCCGCCCGGCGCGGTCCAACAGCGCCACCTTATGCCCCGAACGGGCCAAATCCTCGGCTGCTGTGGCCCCGGACGGACCGCCCCCGATAACGACGACATCAAACATGGTCATTCCCCCGGAACGAGTGTCGCGCCCCGGTCGCGACCGTGATCAATCACCCTGAGCGCCATCAGCGCCGAGAGCACGAATAGACCGGCCTCAAGGAAAAAGACCGTGCCAAATGCCGTGGCATCCGTATCGGACACAAGGCGCATGAGATCGACCGAGGCCGCGCCCATCAGGCCGCCAAAGCCTGCAGCCATTGCCTGCGCCGCCCCCCAGAGCCCCATGCGCGTGCCTTCGCGCGCCTCGCGCCCCTGCCCCGCAAGAGCCATCATCGCGCCAATCGCGCCCACCGCGAACATGCCATTGAAGAACCCGAGCACGACGACGATCGGGACGAGTGCCGCCGCCGTGCCCGAGGCCCCGAGCAGCGCAATCGCTGCAAGCGCCGAAGCCGATCCCAGACAGCCCGCCACAACCCAGTGCCGGATCGAGCCAAGGCGCAGCCCAGTCGCCGCGACCCCGACCGTCAGCATCCCAAGGAACACCCCGCCGTTCTGAGCGCCGCTCAGTTGGGTGGATTGGCCGGGGGTGAAATGAAACACCAACCCGGCATAGGGCTCGAGGATAAGTTCCTGCATGAAATAGGCGGTCATCGACAGGAATACGAAGATGGTAAATAGCCGCGCCTCACGCTCGGCCCAGATCTCGGCCAGCCCCTCGCGAAAGCGCACTGGTGCATCGGCGCGGGCAGGCTGCGCCCCGACACGCGCCTCGATGCCGTGAATGGCAACCGCCGTCAGCACGACCGCGCCAATCGCCACGACGCCGACGATTTCCAACAACAAGGCCGGACTATAGGGATCGAGAAACCCGCCAACCACGGTCGCAGTCACGGCGATGCCGCCGATCATCATGAGCCAGGTGATCGTGGCCGCCGCCGCCCGGCGTCGTGGGGCCGTGGCCGTGGCCAAGAGCGCCAAGAGCGACGTGCCCGAGGCACCGACGCCCACACCAATCAGCGCGTAGGCGAGGATCGACAGCGCCAGACCGAGGCCGAATTGCGCCTCCATCAAAACGACAGCCAACGCCGCCAGATACCCGCCCGAGGCCAGCACCGCCATCCCGCCGATGATCCACCGCGTGCGATGCCCGCTGGTATCCGACAGATAGCCCCAATTGGGCCGCGTGATCTGAATCCCGTAATGCAACGCCACCAATAGGCCCGGCAACACCGCAGGCAGCGCCAATTCCACCACCATTAAGCGATTGAGCGTCGATGTGGTCAGAACCACCACCGCGCCAAGGCACATCTGGACCAGACCCATACGGAAAATTTGTAGCCAACTCAGCGTCATGGCGCGCCTCCGAGCATGCGCAGGGCAAAGGCCGCAATCATCATGCCGGTGACATAGGCCATCACGCCTGTTCCGTTATACCAAGGCGCACGGCCCTTGGGATCAGAGAGCAGAATACGCATCGCCCAGAACTGGCCAAGCACAAGCACGCCAATTGCGGCAGCATGCCACGGGCGGCCCCAGGCGAGCAAAAGGCCAATCACCGCCAGTTGCGGCAGGGCCATGACGATACAAGCCACGCGCGCCGCGCGTTCCGGGCCAAGGGTGACGGGCAAGGAATTGACGCCCATCTGACGATCGCCCTCCAATGCCTTGAAATCATTGAGTGTCATGATGCCATGCGCGCCGATAGCGTAGAGCGCCGCAATCGCGATGACCGGTCCGCTTGGTGCGCCCGCGGCCAGCACCGCCGCCCCGGTGAACCACGGCAACCCCTCATAACACAGCCCCACAAGGCCCGGCCCCCAGACGCCCGACCGCTTGAGGCGCACCGGCTCTGCCGAATAGGCCCAGGCCGCCAGCACGCCGAACACTGTCGCGCCAAACCCCCACGGTCCGAGAAACGCCCCCATCCCCAGCGCCAGCACCGACATCGCAAGAGCCACCCACAACCCCCAACGCCCCGGCACGCGGCCCGAGGGAATCGGGCGGTGCGGCTCGTTAATCGCGTCCACATGCCGGTCGCACCAGTCATTCGCAGCCTGACTCATGCCACAGACCACCGGTCCCGCCAGCACCATGCCAAGGATCACCAGACCCCAATTGTTCAAGGGAGAAACGCCAGACGAGATCACACCGCACAGATAGGCCCAAATCGGGGGGAACCATGTGATCGGCTTGATCAAAGTCAGCAGGGCCCGAGGCTCTGGCAGGCGGCGCACGATGTGTAAGGACTCTGTGACACTCATAATGTCAATTAAACTATACATTCCATCGCGAGGGAAGGGAATTCTCTGAAACAGGCGTTCACAAACGCCTATTCGTCATCCTGTGCGTTTATCAGCCCGAACTTGCGCAGTTTGACATAGAGGCTCTGACGCGACAGGCCCAGCATCTCAGCCGCAGCAACCCGGTTGTTGTTGGTCAGGCGCACGGCGGTTTCGATGCACATCTTTTCGACCACGTCCGACGTCGCAGATACCAGTTCCTTGAGCGACGCGGTGCCGACAAGATCCATGACATTGCGCATGGCCTCTTCGCTGACCACAGCCGAGGCTTCTTCGACGCTGGGCAGATCGCGGGGGCTGGTGTCGCGGATGATCAGGCCAACGCCCAGATCGGCATTGCGTCCGCGCAGACGTGCGGCAGAAATATCCACCGACGTGCGCGTGCCCACAATGCTCTGGACCTGCGCGGCATAGCTGCGCATGCGCCCTGTCTTGCGGGTATTGTCGAGAATGAGCTTGAGATCGACGCTGCCGCGCGACAGGAAATCCGCCATCGAGCGCCCCTGTACATCGCGCAATTGCGCCGCATCGGACAACACCAAAAAGCCCTCGTTCGCATCCCGAACCAGACCATTGGAGTCGAGCAACACGATCGCATCGCTGGCCGCCTCGAAGAGCGCTGTGAGCGATTGCGCCGACTCGGGGCGTGCCGCCTCTTCATCCTCGACCGGCGCCATCCGGCACAGCATCAACACCTCACCGGAGGCGCGAAAGAAATCCGGGCTCAATTGCACCAGACGCCCATTGCGCCGCGCAACAGCCTCGACCCCTGTGATCTCGTCCGAGGCCGCAGCAGCACGCAACTGGTCCATGAACCCGCCCCGGCGCTGCCCCTCGAAGGCCTGCGCGAATGCATTGCCCGCCAGCACGTCCCGCTTGGAGCCGAGCAAGAGCGCCCCTGCGGAATTGATGTCACGAATGCGCCCCTGATCCGGCTCGACCAGCACAAGCGGCGTCTCCGATGCCTCAAGCACAACCCGGTAACAGGTCTCGATCCCGCGAAACTTCTCTAGCTCGCGCTCGCGTGCCATTTGCTCGCGCACCAGGCGCTGCTGAATCTCCGCCAGCGGCTGCATATCGCGCCCCAGCAAGAGGACGCCGCCACTGTCAGGCTCGCGGTGCAGCGTGTAGCGCACCGGGAATTCCCAGTTTGCATTGTCGCGATGGTTCATTTCGATAGGACGCGGCAGGGCATCGGGATCAGCGCGCATCTCGGCCAGTCGGGCATCAAACTTGGTGCGGCTTTCTGTGGTCAGGAAATTGCGGAAATCCCGCCCCACCCAATGCTCAAGGCTACCAAGCTCTGGCAAATCCGGGCTCACTGAAATGGCCGTCACACGTGATTTGTCGTCGAGCATGACCGCGATGTCAGATGCCTGCTCGATCAAGCGATCGACACTTGATGACCCGGGCAATCCACCCGTTAGGGGCCGCTCAGACGTCCTGTTCTGCTTCGTCACGCTGCTATCCCAACTCTCGCGCGCAGGGCGCGCGGATTACGTGTTTGCGTCGATTGACAACGGATCAACTACGGATGCAAGACCGCACAGCTCAATCGCTTCCCGTGCTGTCCGTACTGCAAAATCCGCGCCAGTCCGCTTTTCCACTTCCCTCGGCTTGTCCACCAACCGCCCCCCGATGACGATGGGCGGACAACTGTCCAAATTAGAACGTAGGTAATCTATCAATTCCGTCAATTGTTCAAGCGTTTTCAGACTGCCCGCCGTGATACCGGCCATGGCGAACCTGCCGGAGCCCAGCAGGTGTTTCAGCTCCTCATCCTCAAGCCCGATGGCCATGTGAACCCAAATACCATGTCGGCGGAACTGATCCGCCGCGACAAATGCGCCGATCGAGTGATCCTCGAACGTCGGCACGATCATCAGCACCGATTGACCAAGCGGGATACTGCGATCCATCCAGCCGCCCAGATCGGCCGCATCCCGCGAGCGGAACAGCGCCTGAAGCCGGGCCGCGCCGACGGTCACATCGACAAAGCTGGCCTTGTCCTGCACCCACATTTCGCCCAGAAAGCGCGCGGCATCGGGCACATAGGTCTGGTAAATCTCGCTCGACGAGATCCCGTTGGCCACCATCGAGGCGATGACGCGCTGATGCGCCGCCTCGGACTCGTCAGTCAAGGCCGCACAGAGCCGCGTGATCCATTCACCACGGGTCTTGGGGATATCCCCGCCCTGCTTGTCGAGCGCCACCTTTCGCAAGGCGGATTCGACAAGAAACCGTATCCCTGATGCTTGCGGACCAGACCCGCTGTCGTCGGGTTCCCTCATGCGTTGCCCTCCCAGGCGACCCTACTATCCCGCGATCCTCTGCGTATCGCTATACTGCGAATCGCACACGGGACAAAGGGGGGCGCGTTTCCTGCTCCGTATACCTAGTGTGCGGGCGCAGGGATCAAATGTCAAATTATCCTGACAGACTCGGGCAACAAATCGGGCCACTACGCAAATCCCTGGCGAATTTGGATAAACCGCACGAATATTGACCGATCCAACGCCCAAAAATGCCGCTTCAGCCTCACAGCAACACGCCTGCCCGGACACAGTCCAGATTGCATGACAAGTTATCCGGGATCAAAAGTGTAAATTATAATTGACACATTTGACCCTCAGGACGTAGCATCAAGACAGGCCAGAGACACGGGACCGGAGGGGATATGGCGCGGCAGGCGCATCATCAACAAGCGACCGGGACGCTCTACACCGCCGCAGAGCGTGAACGCCGCGATGCAACGGTCTGGACTCTGGTGCAGGGCATTCTCGCACCGGTGCAATTCCTGGTATTTCTGATCTCGCTCGGGCTTGTGCTACGCTACCTCGCTACCGGCGACGGATTTGCCGCTGCGACCTGG
Organism: uncultured Roseovarius sp.; assembly: GCF_963972555.1. NCBI lineage: Bacteria > Pseudomonadati > Pseudomonadota > Alphaproteobacteria > Rhodobacterales > Roseobacteraceae > Roseovarius > uncultured Roseovarius sp. The sequence goes on along the minus strand of NZ_CAXAUM010000016.1, from coordinate 58,515 downwards.
TCCATCGTGATCAAAACAGGTGTGCTCTACCTCATCATGGTGACAGGCGCGATCTGGGAAAAGGTCGTGTTCGGCCAGTATCTATTTGCGCCTGCGTTCTTTTGGGAAGACGTGTTCAGTTTTGGCGTCATCGCGCTGCACACCGCCTACCTCTGGGCGCTCTGGACCCACGCACTGACCCCACAGGCCTTGATGGGTCTCGCACTCGCGGCCTATGCCGCCTACGTCATCAACGCCGGACAATTCCTGTGGAAACTGCGCATGGCGCGCCTCCAGGCAGGAGAGGCGGCATGAGCTTTGACACGCCTCCCAGCACAGGTTGCCGCGACGCCCCCGTTTTGCGTGAACGCGGTCAGCACGAGGTATTTTGCGGCCTGACCGGCATCATCTGGCTGCATCGCAAGATGCAGGATGCGTTCTTTCTCGTGGTTGGCTCGCGCACCTGCGCGCATCTGCTGCAATCCGCGGCCGGCGTTATGATCTTTGCCGAGCCACGATTCGGCACAGCCATTCTGGAAGAGACTGACCTTGCCGGTCTCGCCGATGCACAGGTCGAGTTGGAGCGTGAGGTTGGTCGCCTCATCGCGCGGCGTCCCGATATCCGGCAACTCTTCCTCGTAGGCTCTTGCCCTTCCGAAGTGATCAAGCTCGATCTCGCCCGTGCCGCCGAACGGCTGAGCGTGCAGCACGCCCCACACGTGCGGGTGCTGAACTATTCTGGCTCTGGCATCGAAACCACCTTTACCCAAGGCGAGGATGCCTGCCTTGCCTCCATGGTCCCTTCCCTGCCCGCAACCGATGACCGGCAATTGATGCTGGTGGGCGCGCTGCCGGATGTGGTCGAGGATCAGGCCCGCGACCTCTTGGCCCAGATGGGCATCACCAGTGTTGCGATCCTTCCGGCGCGCCGGGCCGATGATCCGCTTAGCGTGGGTCCAAACACCGTCTTTGCCCTCTTGCAGCCCTTCCTTGGCGATACGCTTGCAGCACTCGAGCGGCGCGGCGCACGGCATATCCCGGCGCCCTTCCCCTTTGGCGCCGAGGGCACGACCGGCTGGTTGCGCGCCGTCGCAGATGAATTCGGCGTGGACGATGCGACGTTCGAGCGTGTCACCGCCGCCCCGCGCGCCCGTGCGACCCGCGCCGTGGCCCAGGCCGCCGAAAGCCTGCGTGGCAAGTCGATCTTTTTCTTTCCCGATAGCCAGTTGGAAATCCCGCTGGCACGGTTCCTGACTCGCGAATGTGGCATGCGCACCGTCGAAGTGGGCACGCCTTTTCTGCACAAGAACATCCTCGGCCCTGATCTTGATCTGCTAGAGGCCGGCCCGCAACTGACCGAAGGGCAGGATGTCGAGCGGCAACTCGACCGGTGCCGCGCGGCGCAGCCCGATCTAACCGTCTGCGGTCTGGGTCTCGCCAACCCACTCGAGGCCGAGGGATTGGCGACCAAATGGGCGATCGAGCTCGTCTTTACCCCGGTGCATTTCTACGAACAGGCAGGCGATCTTGCGGGGCTCTTCTCGCGCCCGATGCGCCGCCGTGCGGCCCTAAAACTGGGGGCGGCATCATGAAGCTCACGCTTTGGACCTATGAAGGCCCGCCGCATGTCGGCGCGATGCGCGTCGCAACCGCAATGAAGGGGCTGCATTACGTCCTGCACGCACCACAGGGCGATACCTATGCCGACCTGCTCTTTACCATGATCGAGCGGCGCAACCACCGCCCGCCCGTCACCTACACTACGTTTCAGGCGCGCGACCTTGGGGCCGACACCGCCAATCTCTTCAAGACCGCCTGTCAGGCTGCCTATGACCGTTTCCAGCCAGAAGCGATGATCGTCGGGGCCTCCTGCACCGCAGAACTTATTCAGGACGATCCCGGCGGCATGGCCGAAATGATGGGCCTGCCCGTCCCGGTCATTGCGCTGGAATTGCCCAGCTATCAGCGCAAGGAAAACTTCGGCGCGGATGAGACGTTTTTTCAGATCACCCGCGCCCTGGCCAAACCGGCAGAGAAAACCGCCCATGTCAGCTGTAATCTGATCGGGCCGACGGCCCTCGGTTTTCGCCACCGCGACGACATCACCGAACTGACCGGCATGCTGGCCGACATGGGCATCGCCGTGAATGTCTGCGCCCCCTATGGCGCGTCCCCCTCCGACATCACCCGGCTGGGGGCGGCCCATTTCAACGTGCTGATGTATCCCGAGACAGGCGAGAGCGCCTGCCGTTGGATGGAGCGGGAATTGGGCTTGCCCTTTACCAAGACCGTTCCCATCGGCGTCGGCGCTACCCGCGATTTCATTCGCGAAGTCAGTAGCTTGGCGAATGTTCCTCAGGCAATGGATGAAGAACGCCTGCGCCTGCCTTGGTATTCGGCCAGCGTTGACAGCACCTATCTGACGGGCAAGCGCGTGTTCATCTTTGGCGATGGCACCCACGCCGCCGCCGCTGCCCGCATCGCCCGTGACGAGATGGGGTTCGAGGTGGTCGGCCTTGGTTGCTATAACCGCGAAATGGCGCGTCCCATTCGGTCGTTGGCCAAGGAATACGGTCTGACCGCACTGATCACGGACGACTATCTAGAGGTTGAGGCCGCGATCGAGGCCGCCGCCCCCGAAATGATCCTCGGCACCCAGATGGAGCGGATGATCGGCAAACGGCTGGGTATCCCCTGCGCCGTGATCTCTGCGCCTGTGCATGTTCAGGATTTCCCGGCCCGCTATTCCCCGCAGATGGGGGTCGAGGGGGCCAATGTAATCTTTGATACTTGGGTGCATCCGCTGGTGATGGGGCTGGAAGAGCATCTCTTGCATATGTTCCGGGACGATTTTGAATTCCACGACGCCGCTGGAGCCAGCCATCATGGCGGACAGCACACAGCCAAGGCCCCGGAAGAGTCGCCAGCCCCGACAGACACACCCGCCAAAACATCCGACGTGGTCGTCTGGCTGGCCGACGCCGAACGCGAACTCAAGAAGATCCCCTTCTTCGTGCGCGGCAAGGCCCGGCGCAACACCGAGATTTTCGCCTCGCAAAGGGGGCTGAACGAAATCGGCATCGACACGCTTTACGAGGCAAAGGCCCATTATGCGCGATGACGTGATCCCACCGGCCACAACGGCCCCCTACCGCGTCGTGATCCTCACGCTGGATGCCCACGCGGCAGAGGCCTGCGCGCGGGTGGCCGAGAGGATGGCGGCGGAATTTCCCGGCCTCACGCTCAAGGTCCATGCCGCCGCCGAATGGGGCGAGAATCCAACGGCACTCGACGCCGCCCGCGCCGATATCGCGCGCGGCGACCTGATCCTCATCAGCCTGCTTTTCCTCGAAGATCACATCCGGGCGATCCTGCCAGACCTCAAGGCGCGGCGCGATCACTGTGACGCGATGATTGGCATCATCGCCGATGCCCAGATCGTGAAACTCACGCGCATGGGCACGCTTGACATGGCCGCCCCAGAAACCGGTGCGCGCAAGCTGATCAAGCGGTTGCGCGGCACCGACAAGCCGTCGGCAGAGTCGGGTGAGAAAAAGATGAAGATGCTGCGTCGCCTGCCGCGCATCCTGAAATATATCCCCGGCAAGGCGCAGGACCTGCGCGCATGGTTCCTCGTCATGCAATACTGGCTGGGCACCTCCGACGACAATATCGAGGCAATGCTGCGGTTCCTCATGTCGCGCTATGGTCACGAGGCCCGCTTTCGCGCGCTGCGCGCCCCCGCGCCGCAGGATTACCCCGAAGTGGGTCTCTATCATCCCGACCTGCCCGAGCGCATCACGACCGACCTCGCCCGCCTGCCCGCACCGCAAGAAACCACCGGCACTGTCGGCCTCTTGGTCATGCGCAGCTATGTGCTCTCGGGCGATCACGCGCATTACGACGCAGTGATCCGGGCATTCGAGGCGCGCGGCCTCAAGGTGATCCCGGCCTTTGCTTCGGGGCTTGATGGCCGCCCGGCGGTCGAACGCTTCTTCGAAGGGCGTGTCGATACTCTGGTATCTCTGACCGGATTCAGCCTCGTGGGTGGCCCCGCCTATAATGACAGCGCAGCCGCAGTCGATGTGCTGAGCCGCCTTGACGTGCCCTATGTGGCCGCCCATCCGCTCGAATTTCAGACCCTTGCACAATGGGCTGGATCAGCGGGCGGGCTGGGACCGATCGAGACAACGATGCTCGTGGCCCTGCCCGAGATCGACGGGGCCACCAACCCCACGGTCTTTGCCGGGCGTCATGGCGATACGGCCTGCGACGGCTGCGCGCGCCGCTGCGCCGGTGATGGGGCCAAGGCGATGGCCCCCTGCCCCGAGCGGATCGAGATGTTGGCGGCGCGGGTCGCGCGACTGGCCCATCTGCGGCGGCAAGAGGTGGCGACACGCCGCGTGGGCATCGTGCTCTTCGGCTTTCCGCCCAATGCCGGGGCGGCGGGTACGGCGGCCTATCTCGATGTCTTTCAATCGCTGCACAACATGCTGCATGCCATGGCCGCGCGCGGCTATGACCTGACCCCGCCCGCAACGGTCGAGGACTTGCGCAAGGCAGTGTTGGAGGGCAGCGCCCGCCAATACGGGCAAGAGGCCAATATCGCCGCGCATGTCAGCGCTGATGACATCGTGGCGGGCACGCCCTGGCTGCGCGAGATCGAGGCGCAATGGGGTGCTGCCCCCGGCAAGGTGCAGTCGGACGGGCGCGGGGTGTTTATCCTCGGGGCCGAGTTCGGCAATGTCTTCGTCGGTCTGCAACCGGCCTTTGGTTATGAGGGCGACCCGATGCGCCTTCTGTTCGAGCGCGGCTTTGCCCCGACCCATGCTTTCGCGCAATTCTACCTCTGGCTCAAGACCCGCTTTCAGGCCGATGTGCTCTTGCATTTCGGGATGCACGGCGCGCTGGAGTTCATGCCGGGCAAACAGGCCGGACCGGGGCCAGCCTGCTGGCCGGATCGGCTGATTGGCGACATGCCCAATGTCTATCTCTACCCCTCCAACAACCCCTCCGAGGCGAGCCTCGCCAAACGCCGCACAGGGGCTGTGACGGTGACGCATCTGACCCCGCCGCTCGCGGCCTCTGGCCTTTACAAAGGACTCGCGGAACTCAAGGACAGCCTCAAGCGCTGGCGTGAAATGGCGGGCGACGCGCCCGAGCGCGAGGAACTGCGCGCCCTGATCGCCGAGCAGGCCGCGACAGTCGACATGGCCGGGCGCGACCCCGACACACTCTGGCTCAAACTGCTGGAAACCGAGGATGCGCTGATCCCCGAAGGCCTGCATGTGCTGGGTCGCCCAATGAGCGCCGAGGCGCGTGCCGGGTATCTTGCGATCATGGACGGCACCGATGCCGAAACGCGGGCACGGGTGGATGCCATGTTACAGCAAGAGACGGAGATTGCCGCGCTGCTGCGGGCGCTTGGCGGGCACTTTACCCCGCCCGTGCCCGGCGGCGACCTGATCCGCTCGGCCGATATCCTGCCCACGGGGCGCAATATCCATGCTTTCGATCCGTTCCGCATGCCCACCGAATTCGCCTGCCGCGATGGCGCGCGTCAGGCGGCACGCCTGCTGGAAACCCACAAGAGCCTGCCGCGTTCGGTGGCCCTCGTGCTCTGGGGGTCGGACAATATCAAATCGGACGGCGCGCCCATGGCGCAAGCTCTGGCACTGATGGGGGCCAAGCCGCGGTTCGACTCCTTTGGCCGCCTCTCCGGCGCGGACCTCATCCCGCTCGAGGTGCTGGGCCGCCCGCGCATCGACGTGATGATGACGCTCTCGGGCATTTTTCGCGATCTGCTGCCGTTGCAGGTGCGGATGCTGGCCGAGGCGGCGCTGGTCGCCGCACAGGCCGATGAACCCGACGAGATGAACTATATCCGCGCCCATGTCCGCGCACAGATGGCCAAAACAGGCTGCGATCTGGAAACGGCGGCGCTGCGCGTATTCTCGAATGCCGAAGGCGCCTATGGCTCGAACGTCAATCAGCTGGTCGACAGCTCTGCCTTCGATGACGAGGACGAGTTGGCCGATGCCTATCAGGCGCGCAAGGGCTTTGCCTACGGCGTCAACGGCAAGGCAACCGCCCAAGGCGCGTTGCTGCAGGCTGCCCTTGAGCGGGTCGAGGTGGCCTATCAAAACCTCGAGTCGGTCGAACTGGGGGTTACCACGGTGGACCATTATTTCGACACGCTGGGCGGGATTTCCCGCGCCGTGCGCCGGGCGCGCGGCGGCCAGGAGGCCGCGATCTACATCTCCGACACCACGCGCGGCACAGGCACCGTGCGCACACTCGCCGATCAGGTGGCGCTTGAAACCCGTGCCCGCTCGCTCAACCCGAAATTCCACGAAGGCCTCTTGCGCCACGGGGCCGAAGGCGTGCGCCAGATCGAGGCGCATGTGACCAATACGATGGGCTGGTCGGCCACCACCGGACAGGTGGAGCCTTGGATCTATCAGCGGATTTCCGAAACCTTCGTGCTTGATGAGGTGATGCGCAAGCGCTTGAGCGATCTCAACCCGGTGGCCTCTTCGCGCATGGCGAACCGCCTGCTTGAGGCGCATGACCGCGCCTATTGGCAAACCGATGCCGCGACCCTCGCGGCGCTGCAATCTGCGGCGGCGGCAATGGAGGATCGCATGGAGGGGGTGGCGGCAGAATGACCAGGCTTTTCGAGTGTGACCTCTGTCGGAGCGGGGGCCAGCCCCCACACCCCCGAGGTATTTTTCGCCAGATGAAACACAAAATCACGGCGCAAGCCGATTGGAGGACCATATGAGCCCGCGCGACGACATTCCCAACTTGAGGGGACAGGACGGCGAGGGATCGGTGCAAGTGCATCAGGACGCCGATATGAAAATCGAAGGCGCCAAGGTGTTCTCGGTCTATGGCAAGGGCGGAATCGGCAAATCGACCACCTCGTCCAATCTCTCGGCGGCCTTTGCCGCAATGGGCAAGCGGGTGTTGCAGATCGGCTGCGACCCCAAGCATGACAGCACCTTTACCCTGACCGGCCAGTTGCAGCCAACGGTGATCGACATTCTCAAGAGCGTGGATTTCCACGCCGAAGAATTGCGCCCCGAGGATTTCGTGACCGTGGGTTGGGGCGGCGTGAAATGCGTCGAGGCCGGTGGCCCGCCTGCCGGCACCGGATGTGGCGGCTATGTCGTTGGCCAGACGGTCAAGCTTCTCAAGCAGCACCATATGCTCGATGACGCCGATGTGGTGATCTTCGACGTGCTGGGTGATGTTGTTTGCGGTGGTTTTGCAGCACCTTTGCAGCACGCTGACCGGGCGCTGATCGTCACCGCCAATGATTTCGACAGCATCTATGCGATGAACCGGATCATCGCCGCCGTGCAGGCCAAATCCGCCAATTACAAGGTGCGGCTAGCGGGCTGCGTGGCGAACCGGTCCCGCGATACCGATGAGGTGGACCGCTATTGCGATGTGGTGGGCTTCAACCGCATCGCCCATATGCCCGATATCGACGCCATCCGCCGCTCGCGCCTCAAGAAAAAGACGCTGTTCGAGATGGAGACGGATGACGAGGTGCAGATGGTGCGCGACATCTACACAGGCCTGGCGCAGCATCTGTGGAACGGCACCGATCCCCTGGCCCCCTCGCCAATGGAAGACCGCGATATTTTTGAATTGTTGGGGTTCGATTGATGCGGGACTTCGGCGCACCTCCGGCCCTTGGGGCACCGCAAGATGACTGGACGCAGACGCGCGACCGGGTCGAGACCTATTTCGACCGCACCGCGACCCAGGTGTGGGAGCGGTTGACGAGCGATGCGCCGGTGTCAAAAATCCGCCAGACGGTGCGGCTTGGACGCGACCGGATGCGCGCGCAAATGCTGGCGCGGCTACCGCAGGACATGCGCGGGCTGCGCGTTCTCGATGCGGGCTGCGGCGCCGGGCAGATGACGGCGGAACTGGCGGCACGCGGCGCCGAGGTGATGGCAGTGGATATCTCCCCCGCCCTCATCGAGGTGGCGCGGCGGCGGCTGCCCGATGCGCTTGCCCCGCAGGTCAGCTTTCACGCAGGTGACATGCTGGATGCTGCCCTTGGGCGATTTGATCACGTCCTGGCGATGGACAGCCTGATCTATTACACCGAATCCGACCTCGCGCGCGCGCTCGATGCGTTGGCGGCACGCACCACCGGCACGGTGATCTTTACCGTCGCCCCGCGCACCCCGCTTCTTATGGCGATGTGGCGCATGGGCAAGCTTTTCCCGCGCGCCGACCGCTCGCCCAGCATGGTGCCCCATTCGGCCAAACGGCTACAACGGGCGCTGCGCTATGCAGGCAGCACCGCCACCCTGCGTCCGCTGACCCGCGTGACCTCCGGCTTTTACATCTCTCAGGCGATGGAGGTTCACAGATGAGCACGCGCCGCCCCTCTCCGCTAATGGCACTGACCACGCGCTGGCTGCCTTTTGCGGATGCAGCCAGCGAAGGTCTGCCGCTCGGGCAACTCCTGCGCCTGTCGCTCTTTCAGGTGTCGGTGGGAATGGCGACGGTGCTCCTTCTGGGCACGCTCAACCGCGTGATGATCGTCGAGCTTTCGGTCCCGGCCCTCGTGGTCGCGGCGATGATCGCGCTGCCGGTGCTGATCGCGCCGTTCCGGGCGCTGATGGGGTTCCGGTCAGACACACACCGCTCGGCCCTGGGGTGGAAGCGCATTCCCTATCTCTGGTTCGGCTCGCTCTGGCAGATGGGCGGCCTTGCGGTCATGCCCTTCGCGCTTTTGGTTTTGTCGGGCCAACAAGAGGTGGGGCCGACCTGGGCGGGCGAGGTGCTGGCGGCTCTGGCGTTCCTCATGACCGGCCTTGGCCTGCACATGACACAGACCGCCGGACTGGCCTTGGCTAGCGACCGCGCAACAGATGAAACGCGGCCCCGCGTCGTGGCGCTGCTTTACGTAATGTTCCTCTTGGGCATGGCGATTTCGGCCATCTTGATCGGCTGGCTCTTGCGGGATTTCGCCCCCTTCACGCTGGTGCGCGTGGTGCAGGGGGCGGCGTTGGCAGGCATCCTTTTGAACCTTGTGGCGCTTTGGAAGCAGGAAAAACTCAACCCCATGAGCCGCGAAGAGCGCGCGGCCCCGCGCCCCGAGTTTCGCGCCGCTTGGGCAGACCTGATGGCCGGGGGCACAGCGGGGCGGCTGCTGGCGGTTGTGTTCCTTGGCACCATGGCCTTCAACATGCAGGATGTGCTGCTCGAACCCTATGGCGGCGAAGTGCTGGGGCTGTCAGTGTCCTCGACCACGATGCTGACCTCGATCTGGGCCATTGGCGCGCTGATCGGCTTTGGCCTTGCCGGCCGTGCGCTCTTGCGGGGGACCAATGCATACCGCATGGCGGGCACCGGCCTCTTGATCGGGATCGCGGCATTTTCAACCGTGATATTCTCCGCACCGATGCAGGCCCCTGCACTCTTTTTCGCCGGGGCAGGCCTGATTGGCCTTGGCGGCGGGCTTTTCGCGGTCTCGACATTGACCGCTGCGATGGCCCTCGCCGCGAGCGGCATGACCGGACATGGACTGGCGCTTGGCGCCTGGGGCGCAGCACAGGCGACGGCGGCGGGTCTCTCGATCGCCATCGGCGGTGGCGTGCGCGACGTCGTCAATCATCTCGCCCTCTCGGGACAGATGGGCGAGGCGCTGAGCACCCCCGCCACCGGCTATTCCGTCGTCTACCACGGGGAAATTGCCCTTTTGTTCATTACCCTTGCCGTGCTCGGACCGCTTGTGCGGTTCAAGCAATCCGGCAGCACAACCCAATCCGGGGGCGGCCGCATCGGGCTGGCCGATTTCCCCACATGACCTGCGATCGCTCGAAAGGAGTCTGACATGACCGAGCCGTTCTTTGGAAATTTTGATCTCGCAAGCCTCTCGCTCTGGCTATTCTACGGGTTCTTTGCCCTGCTGATTTTTTACATTCAGCGCGAAAACATGCGCGAAGGCTATCCGCTCGAGGATGACGATGGCAGGCCGTCGGCCAATCAGGGGCTGTTTCCGCTGCCCGGCGACAAGACCTTCAAGCTGCCGCATGGTCGGGGCGAGTTGACCGTGCCGTCGGGGCAAAACCCCGAGCGTAGCGACCTGGCGCTGGAAAAGACCGCCGCAGGCAATGGGTTCCCCTTTGCCCCCACCGGCGATCCCATGGCCGATGGGGTCGGTCCCGCGTCCTGGGCACCGCGCCGCGATGTGCCGGAACTGGATGGCCATGGCCACCCCAAGATCGTGCCGATGGCCGCGACCGAGCATTTCGTGGTCGCCGCCGGGCGTGATCCGCGGGGCCTTCCGGTCGTTGCCGGAGACGGCGAGATCGTGGGCAAGATCAGCGACATGTGGATCGACGAGCCCGAGCAACTGGTGCGCTATCTGGAAATCGAACTGGCCGCCCCGCATGGCGAGGGCAAACGTCTGGTGCCGATCACATTTGCCCGGATCAAATCGGACCGCGTCAATGTCCGCTCGATCTTTGGCAAGCATTTCGGCGGTGTGCCACAACATGCCTCGTCGCGTCAGGTGACGCTGCTCGAAGAGGACAAGATCAGCGGCTATTACGGCGGTGGCACCCTCTATGCCAGCGACGCACGGCAAGAGCCGCTGCTGGGATAAGGAGCCAAGACCATGAGCCACGACGATTTTGCCGTTGAACCCGTAAGGGGCCTGCCCGAAACCCCGCCCGAGGGCGAGCGTATTCTCTGGCAGGGGGCGCCCGATTGGTGGCGTTTGAGCGTCGAGGCGCTCAGCCTGCCGTGGGTGGCGGGATATTTCGTCGTGCTCGCGGTCTGGCGGTTTATCACCATGATGGACCAGATGCCGCTCGTCACGGCCTTTGCCGCAGCTTTGCCGCTCGTGATCATGGGCGCGGTGGTCTGCCTCATGCTCATGCTGGTGGGCTATATCCAGGCGCGCGCCACGGTCTACACGATCACCAACCGCCGCGTGGCCATGCGCATCGGTGCGGCGCTGACCGTCACACTCAATCTGCCCTATACGCAGGTCGGACGCGCCGATCTCAAACTGGGTAAGAACGGCACCGGCACCATCGTGCTCGACCTGATGGGCGACACGCGGCTCAGCTACCTTGTGTGCTGGCCGCATGTGCGCCCCTGGGTCATGCGCCGCACCCAACCGGCGCTGCGCTGCATCCCCGAGGCGGCCAAGGTGGCACAGCTGCTGGCCGAGGCTGCGGAAACACGCGTCGCCACGCCCAGGATCACCCGCAGCGCGCCGCCGCGCGCCATCGCGGCTGAATGAACAGGAACGGATAAGATGACCGATACAAGCGCCCCCCGATACAAGGCCCCGCCAGACCGCGATCTCGTGCCGCGCGTGATGATCCGCGCGATGCTGGGGCTGGTGCTGGCGGTGTTGGCGCTGGTCACTTATGCGCGCCTCACCGATGCCCCGCTGGTCGCCACCCCGCCCGCGAGCGAGATCGTGCTGGAACGCCATGTGTTCCTGAGCGGCACCATGGGCGGGGCTGCCACGATCCTTGATGCCAATGGCACCCTGATTGCCAATCTCTCACCCGAAGAGGGTGGCTTTATCGCCGGCGTATCGCGCGTTCTGGACCGCGAGCGCGCCAAGCATGGCGTGGCCCTCACAGGCCCCGTCACCCTTATCGCCCGCAAGGATGGCCGCCTCTCGGTCTACGACCCCTCGACCGGATGGGGCGCGGACCTGATGGGCTTTGGCCAGACCAATTCGATGGCTTTCACCAAACTTTTGACCCGCTAGGAAAGGATCACCACCATGGGACTTCTGACACGCGAATTTGAACGCGCCCCCTGCACGGTCGAAATCAGCCACTGTTTCGAGAGCCTGCACGCCCATGTACGCTTCAACAACGGCACCACCGTCTATCCCGGCGACAGCGTCAAGGTCCACGGCCCCGAGATCATGGCCCCCTACGGCATGGTCGTCAGCGAAGACCGCGAGGCCACGATCATCCGCGCGAGCGCGCTTGAGCGCCTCTGGACCCGCCTGACCGGCGATTTCGAAGTGATGGAACTCTGTGAATTCTCCTTCTCCGATGAGGTGACGCTATGAATATCGCCGTCAAACATTCCGCCGACGCCACCACCGTCGAAGAGGGTCTCGCCATACAGGAGGCAAATGCCAAGTTCGACAGCAAGGCCGCCACCGACCTCGCGATGCAGAACACCCTGCTCACGCCGCGCTTTTACACCACCGATTTCGACGAGCTGGATGCCATCGATGTCTCTTCGGTGCGCGAGGATTGGGACAAGCTGATTGACCAGATGGAAGCGGACCCCAACAAGGGCCATTTCAAGAAAAACGAAGACTGGGATCACGTCGATTGGGAAGGCATGGAGCCGAAGCTCAAGAAAGAGTTCATCGACTTTCTCGTCTCCTCCTGCACGGCCGAATTCTCTGGCTGCGTCCTCTACAAAGAGATGAAACGGCGCGGCAACAACAAGGACATCACCCAGCTCTTTCAACTCATGGCGCGCGACGAGGCCCGGCATGCGGGCTTTATCAATGACGCGCTGCGCGAAGCGGGCGTGGCGGTGAACCTCGGGTTCTTGACCCAGCAAAAGAAATACACCTATTTCCGGCCCAAGTTCATCTACTACGCCACTTACCTCAGCGAAAAGATCGGCTATGCCCGCTATATCACGATCTTTCGCCACCTCGAGGCGCATCCCGAACACCGCTTCCACCCGATTTTCAAATGGTTTCAGGAATGGTGCAACGACGAGTTCAGCCATGGCGAGGCCTTTGCCCTGCTGATGAAGACCGATCCGAAACTGACCTCCGGCCGCAATGTGCTCTGGATCAAGTTCTTCCTGACCGCCGTTTACGCCACGATGTATGTGCGCGACCATCAACGACCCGCATTCCACAACGCGCTCGGCGTTGATCCGGATTGGTATGCACATGAGGTCTTTACCAAGACCAGCGCGCTCAGCCGCCAGATCTTCCCGATCACCCTCGATATCGACCATCCGCGGTGGCAAGCCGGGCTGGTGCGGCTGCAAAAGGCCAATGCCGATCTGGCAGAGGCCCGCGCGCAGGGCGGCCTCAGCGGGCGATTGCGGTCGCTGGGCGCACAGATGCGCGCGGCGGCGGCCTTTGTCGGGCTCTATACCATCCCGGCGAAAAAGCACGCCCTGCCCGCGTCGACCCGGATGGAACCGGCCTATTGAAACCCGTGGGGGGCCAGCCCCCCACACCCCCCGAGGTATTTGAGGCCAGATGAAAGGACCGTCGTGAGTAGCCCCTGGATCGCAGCGTTGATGGCGGTTTTTCTCTGGTGGTTCGCCACCGGGGCAATCCTGATCGTCGTGCGGCTCTGCGAACGGCGGGGGGCTGCGGCACGACGCCGGGCGGTGCTGATGGCGCTGCCGGTGCTGGCGCTTGGCATCTGGGGCTATGAGGCCAGCTTGGGACAGACCGGAACCGGCGCGGCCTGCGGCGCGTTCCTGGCGGCACTGGCGATCTGGGGCTGGATCGAGCTCAGCTTTCTCACGGGGGCCATCACCGGCCCCAATACCCGGCCCTGCCCCGCTCATGTGGTCGGATGGGAACGGTTCATCCGTGCCTGGGGCACGGTCGCCTACCATGAAATGCTGCTGACGGGCGTGCTGATCCTGCTCTGGCTCTATGCCGCCGAGGCGGTCAATACCGTGGGGCTCTGGACCTTCAGCGTGCTCTATTTCGCGCGCATCAGCGCCAAGCTGAACCTCTATTTCGGCGTGCCAAAGATCAACACTGAATTCCTGCCCGCGCAATTGGCACATCTTGCCAGCCATTTCCGCATGGCCCCGGTGGGCTGGTTCTTTCCCGTCTCGGTCTCGGCGCTCAGCTTTGCCGTGGCGTGCTGGCTGGAGCGGCTCTGGTCCGCGCCGACGCCCGGCTCGGCGGTTGGCTTTGCCCTGCTGGCGGCGATCACGGCGCTGGCGCTTCTCGAACACTGGTTGATGGTGCTGCCATTGCCGGATGCAAAACTCTGGCGCTGGATGCTGCCTGCGCCCAAACCTACACCTGAAAAATCAAGACCGGAGGGACATCATGGATTTTGATGCCATGTTCACAGCGCAGTTGGACGCGCTGAAAAAGGAAGGCAACTATCGCATTTTCGCGGAACTGGAGCGGCAATGCGGCGCTTTCCCCAAGGCCAAGAGCCATGATGCCCAGACCCCCGAAGAGGTCACGGTCTGGTGTTCCAACGACTATCTCGGCATGGGACAGCACCCCGTGGTCCGCCAAGCCATGAAAGACGCGATCGACGCCTGTGGCACCGGCGCGGGGGGCACGCGCAACATTTCGGGCACGGCGCATCACCATCTGGTGCTGGAGCGCGAACTGGCCGATCTGCATGGCAAGGAGGCGGCGCTGCTCTTTACCTCGGGCTATGTCTCGAACTGGGCCGCCCTCTCGACCCTCGGCGCGCGCCTGCCCGATGCGGTGATCCTCTCGGACGAGTTGAACCATGCCAGCATGATCGAAGGCATCCGCCACAGCCGCGCGAAAAAGGTGATCTGGCGGCATAACGACCCCGAGGACCTGGACCGCAAGCTGACCGCCCTGCCCGCCAACGCCCCCAAGATCGTGGCCTTTGAGAGCGTCTACTCGATGGATGGCGACATCAGCCCGATGGAAGAGATCGTCGAAGTGGCCGAAAAGCACGGTGCCATGACCTATCTCGACGAGGTGCATGCCGTGGGCCTCTACGGGCCACGCGGCGGTGGCGTGTCAGAAGAACGCGGCCTGGCGGATCGCATCACCCTGATCGAGGGCACATTGGGCAAGGCCTATGGCTGCATGGGCGGCTATGTCACCGGCTCTGCCGCGATGTGCGATTTCATCCGCTCGTTTGCCAGTGGCTTCATCTTTACCACCGCCCTGCCCCCGGCCGTGGCCGCGGCGGCAACGGCCAGCATCCGGCATCTCAAGACGTCACAGGACGAGCGGCAGGCACAGCGGGCACAGGTGGCGCGGTTGCGGTCGCTTCTGGACCGCGCCGGCATCCCGCACATGGCAAACGACAGCCACATCATCCCGGTGATGATCAAGGACCCGGTCAAATGCCGGATGCTGGCCGATATCCTCATGCGCGACTATGGCATCTATGTGCAGCCCATCAACTATCCGACGGTGCCCAAAGGCACGGAGCGCCTGCGCTTCACCCCCGGCCCGCTGCATTCGGACGCCGATCTCGACCATCTGGTGCGGGCGCTGACCGTTTTGTGGAAGCAATGCGCGCTCGCGCATGCGGTCGCGTAATCATACCGGCACACGGGCGGTGACAACCACGTGATCCGCCCGTCACCCTGATTGACCGAACCTCAAGACCACCCACCTAATACAGGGGAAGTGGAGGCGAGGAGGTATAACGATGTTCAACCGATGCGCGATCCTGATGCTTGGGCTTGCGAGCCTCGGGGCATCGGCACAGGCGGCCGATGCCAAGCGCGGCGAAATGATCTTCAAGGATTGCCGTGCCTGTCATTCGATCATTGATGAGACCGAAACGCCGGTCGTTCGGGGCGGGCGCACCGGCCCCAATCTCTATGGCGTGATCGGGCGGCACGCGGGCAGCGTGCCGGGCTTCAACTATTCCACCTCAATGGTTGCAGCCGGAAAATCCGGCCTGCGCTGGAACGAAGAGGATTTCGTGGTCTATGTGCGCGATGCCACGGCCTATCTGCGCAACTACCTCGATGACCCGCAGGCGCGCGGCAAGATGGCCTATCAACTGCGCGATGTGCAGAAGGCACACGATGTCTGGGCCTATCTCCAGACCGTGACGCGGCCACCTGCGCAGTAGGTTCAGCGGATCTGACGCAGCGGGACCACTTCGGCCCGCCCGGCCAGGGCGGCACGTATCGCAAAGGCAATATCCGTGGCTGAGAGACCGGCATCGGCATACATATCCGCAGGCTCTGCCTGATCTATGAAACGGTCCGGCAGACAGAGCGTGCGCAGGATCAGCCCCTTGTCAAAGGCACCATGCCGGGCCAATTCGTGCAGAACGATACTGCCAAAGCCCCCCATCGCCCCCTGTTCAACGGTGATGAGCGCGCGGTGATGGCTGACAAGCTGCATCAAGAGATCGGTATCGAGCGGCTTGGCAAAACGGGCATCAGCCACGGTCACTGTGATCCCGTCATCCGCCACCATATCGGCCGCGACCTGACATTCAAAAAGATGCGCGCCAAAGCTGAGGACCGCCACATCGCTGCCCTCCTCGATCACACGCCCCTTGCCGATGGCCAGAGGCTTGCCCCGTTCCGGCAGGGCAACGCCGGTGCCAGACCCGCGCGGATAGCGGAACGCGATTGGGCCTGCGTCATGGGCGGCGGCGGTGGCGACCATATGGACCAGCTCTGATTCATCGGCGGCGGCCATCACGGTCATGCCAGGCAGATTTCCAAGATAGCCGATGTCGAAGGCCCCCGCATGGGTGGCCCCATCGGCCCCCACCAGCCCCGCGCGGTCGATGGCAAAACGTACCGGCAAACCCTGCAGCGCCACGTCATGCACCACCTGGTCATAGGCACGTTGCAGGAAGGTGGAATAGATCGCGCAAAACGGTTTGAGGCCACTCGCCGCCATCCCGGCGGCAAAGGTCACGGCATGTTGCTCGGCAATGCCCACATCGAACACCCGCGCCGGAAAGCGTTCGGCCATCTTGGTCAGCCCGGTGCCATCGGGCATCGCGGCGGTCACGGCAACAATGCGATCATCGCGCGCGGCCTCGGTGACAAGGGCCTGACCGAAAACGCCGGTATAGGATGGCGCGCCGGGCTTGGATTTGGCCTGTGCGCCGGTGGCGGGGTCGAATTTCGACACACCATGCCCCTTGTCCGCCGCCCCCTCGGCCGGGGCATAGCCCTTGCCCTTGACCGTGCAGACATGGATCAGAACCGGCCCCGTGGCCCGGGTGCGCGCGGCCCGCAGCACCGAGAGAAGCTGCCCCATATCATGGCCATCAATCGGCCCGACATATTGAAACCCAAGCTCCTCAAAGAGCGTGCCAGAACCGGTCAGTCCCGTCACCAATTGCCGCGCGCGCTTGGCGCTCTCGCGCAGCGGCGTGGGCAGCGCCGCCTCGAACCCCTCGGCGAGGGACGCCATGCGCGCCAGAGGCTCGCTGGCATACATCCGGCTGAGATAGGATGACATCGCCCCAACGGGGGGCGCGATGCTCATTTCATTGTCGTTGAGAATGACGAATAGCCGCCGTCCCTCAGCCCCGGCGTTGTTCAGCGCCTCATAGGCCATGCCCGCACTGATCGAACCATCCCCGATCACGGCAATCGCATCGCCGGTCGCCTGCCCCATGTCCCGCCCCACGGCAAAGCCAAGCGCGGCACTGATCGAGGTCGAGGAATGCGCAGCCCCAAAGGGGTCGTAGATCGACTCGCTGCGCTTGGTAAAGCCCGAGAGTCCATCCTTTTGCCGCAGGGTGCGGATACGGTCCCGGCGACCCGTCAAAATCTTGTGAGGATAGCATTGGTGGCCCACGTCCCAGATCAGCTTGTCCATCGGCGTGCTGAACACCGCGTGAATGGCCACCGTCAATTCGACCACGCCCAGGGATGAGCCCAGATGCCCGCCGGTTTCCGACACGGCGGAAATCACCTCGGCGCGCAGTTCATCGGCGAGGGTCGCCAATTGCCGATCCGGCATCTGGCGCAGGTCCGATGGCCCGGCGATACGGTCCAAAAGCGGTGTGTTGGGTCTGGTGTGGGTCATGGCGGCCTCCTCCCCGGTGGCGCTGATGCCACCCGCACGAGGGGCGGCATGGGGGCAACGGGGGCGCCTCATGGCGCCCCCATGCTTTGTCAGTTGCTGTAATCCGGCTCGCCGCTGGTGGTGGCCAGCTCAGGCCAGTCGCCGATTACATTGGTGCCTTGCAGGGGCTGCTGATAGCCCTTGTGGCAGGTCTTGCAGGCGGCTTTGGGCGCGTCGGCATAGACCGGCCCCAGCCGGTTCTCGGGCAAGAGACCTTCGAGAGGCACAAGATAGGTGTTGTTCAACTCCAGCACCATTTCGATACCCAAAATCTCCGTGCCCCACTGCGGCGTGACCTGCGACCCGTCATAGAATGCGCGGGAATTGTGGCAGAACACACAGTTCACTCCGAGCGAATTGCTGACATAGTTCATCAGCGAGTAGGTCCGTTCGGCCTGCTGGATACCCGGATACCCATCTGTGCCCGGGACCCCCGCCACGCGGGACTCGAGATCATGCACCTTGATGCTCTCGCCATCGAGCAGGTACTTCTCCAGCGCGTCCGACGGCAACGAGGTGTATTGCGACTGCACCGTCACCCGGTTCTGATTGGCCGACCAGCCTTCGACAGACTCGTTGACCGGACTGATCTTGAACCAGATATCCGACGGCACCGGCTGACCACGGTGACAGGTGTAACAGGTTACACCCACCTCCTTGTTGGCATTGACGTGGCCCGACCATTCCTCGTTGAGGTTCTGGGTCATACCGATCATGACATGGCCAACGGCAGTCTGGTAGTTGTCCACGCTCTCGAAGAGATCGGGAATCCCGGTCCAGACGCGCATCGCTGCCAGCAGGCGGTCATAGTTTTCGACCGTCAGCCCCTCCAACCCCGGCGGCACGTTCTCACGCGCCTCACCGGCAGTCTGCTCGCCCCCCTGCGGCACCACCGGTGCCGAAGTGGATGCAAGGAAGCTCTCGATCGACGGATCGGGCTTGGCCAGATCCAGCTTGAACTCGGGCACCGACATGCCCGTGCCGCGCGGGCCGGTCTGGAGGCTCTCGGTGGCATAGGGCTGGCCCCATGTCACCAGAAGGGCTGCTACAAAGACCGCGCCGCCCACTGTGCCGATGGCCACCGCCGGACCAAAGATGTTGGTCGGATTGTCACGGTTCCATTTGTCAAACCATTTGGGAAACATGGCTTACTCTCCTTTTCCGATAAAGGCCTCGTAAGAGCCATAAGCCTCGTAGCCATAAGACCCGTCGTAGATCGGCGCAAAGTTGTGCTCTTGTGCCCAGATGAACCAGTTGTCCACGACCGTGCCGGTCAGCAGGATGCCGATACCACCCGTGATCGGGGTGAGAACCGCAAACCACCAGGCCCAGCGGTGAATCCCCTCCATCGTCGCGTTGAACCCCATGGTCCAGCGCCAGAAGAGGGCGGCGCGCTCGGACGCCGTTCCGCGATCCACGATCTGCTCCAACTCGCGGTCGCCGCCAAAGCGGGTCACAGCCAGAATGGTCGCCCCGTGCATCGCAAAGAGCAGCACCGAGCCATAGAGGAACACGATCGAAAGACAGTGGAACGGGTTGTAGTAGAGGTTGCCGTAACGGATCGAGAACGCCGTGGTCCAGTCGAGGTGCGGGAAGATACCGTAGGGCACCGCCTCGGACCACGACCCCATAAGGATCGGCCGGAAGAGGCCCAGCACCAGAAAGAGCCAGATGGCAGAGGCAAAGGCCCAGGCGACATGTTTGCCCATCTTGTGGCTTGCGGCCAGTTGATAGGTCCGCAGCCACCAGGCACAGACTGCAACCAGCAGAAAGAACGAGCTGATGATATACCAGCCGCCATCATTGAGCGGCGGCATCGACAAACCATGCTCCGGTCCCGGCGGCTCCAGCGACAGCCAGAAGAGTTGCCGCAGGAACTCTGGCAAGGACCAGCCCACCTGCGCCAGCATGTTGAGACCGACGATAAAGAACCACATGAAGCCGCTGATCAGGCTGACCACGCCCAGCATACCCAGATTGATCGGTCCGATCTGCGCATTGCCCAGCCAGCCGACGAGGGTCGAGAAGAAGGGCTTGCCGGCGCGTTCGGCCGTCAGCCGCCCGCCGGTGTCGTCCATGCCCATCTCGGGCTTGCCCTGCACCTGCACTTGGGTGAAAATGTTCTGATATTCAATCATGGTTCACATCCCTACCTGAGAGGGCCAGATCGGCAGGTCGAGCCACCAGTTCCACCACTCGGGCCAGCCCTTGGTCCAGACCGGGCCGGAAATGATGATACAGACTGCCGAAAAGAAGACCGCATTGATCGCCAGAAGAAATCCGACGCGGTGGATGCCCAGCGTGCCGACCGAATAACCAATGAAGTCGCGAAAGAAGGTATCCTCGTGATCGGGCGTCTTCATCTCTTCGCCCTTCTCGGGATTGGCCGCCGACAGGATCAGGCCGCCATGCAGCGCCAGCGCGAAGGTGGTGGTAAAGAACAGCGTCACCGCCAGCATATGCGCCGGGTTGTAATGGAAGTGCAGATAGGCATATCCGGTGTTCGAGACCCAATCCAGATGACTGAAGATCCCGTAGGGAAACCCGTGCCCCCAAGCCCCCATCAGAAGCGGGCGAAAGATCACCAGCGTCATGTAGGCCAGGATCGCGAAACTGAAGGCAAAGGGCACATGATAGCCCATTCCCAGTTTGCGACAGATTTCCACCTCGCGCAGCGCCCAGCTGATAAAGGCCCCGGTGGCGCAGAAGGTGATGATTTGCCACAATCCCCCCTCCATCAGCGGTGCCAGGCCCAGACCGTAACTCAGGTCAGGCGGCGCGATGTTGATGAGCCATGGGTTGAACGTCCCTTGCTGCGACGCTCCCCAGAAAATCAGGATCGTGCCAAGGGCTGCGAAAAATGCGGTCGTGACCCCGAAGAAGCCGACATAGAAGGGCCCGACCCAAAAATCGAACAGATCGCCGCCAATCAGCGTTCCTCCGCGGACACGGTACTTTCTTTCAAAACTGAGCAAAGCCATCTCGTGGTCCCCGCGTTGTCCGGCTGTTCAGTTTGCCCGCTCAGCCGTTTCGTTTCGTTAGGTAGCCGCGGGCGGCGTTGTCCCCGCCCGCAGCGATCATTGGGACAGTGAAATCACTGACCATACTTGGCAGCGGCGATTTCAAACCAGTTGAAACCGTCGGTGCTGAGCAGCACGAGATGGATCATCGCGGCCAGAAGAAACAGGAACGCGCCCTGCGCCACGAAAACGCGGCGGGGGTCGAAGATGAGCCAGATCTTGTAGAACTTTGCCATGTCTTACCCCTTTCCTCAGAACCACGGGAACCAGATGAAGGTTGCAATATGTGCAACCACTGCAATCGCCGTGAACAGCCAAAGGCCGCTCATGTAGACGGAATGCAGCTCTTGAGCCTGCTCGTCTGTGAGACCTGTGAACGACAGATCAGATTTATCAGCCATGAACTTTCCTCCGGAACGTTATGCTGACGTCGCGTACCCCGCGACCGGGTCCTTCGAGGCCTGCATGGCCCCGCAGGGTTCTGTCCGCCCCAGAATGGGACAGGCAGTTCGTGATCCCGGCCCTTGTCAGGCCGAGAAAATCAGTGGCGTTGTGCGATCCGCCTCGGCCCAGGCACGCGCCAAGGGTCCGCGCAGATCGAGCGTGCGATACTGCACCACGTCGCGCATCCAGCGCAGAGTGGCGACAGGCAAAGCCAACGCAAAAATCAGAGCAAAATAGAGCTGAAATTCCAGACCACGGCGCCGCGCCTGTCGGCTGCGCGCACGGGGCGGGTTTGATGTCATGTCAGTCATCGTCTCAGTCCTCCTCTCGAACTGGAACCCCGGTCATACGGGGGGAAATCGCTTGAACGGTTTGCAGCACGACCCGTTCGTCGCCCTGCCGCAGCGCCGCATCCTCGGCGGCATCGCGCAATGTCTTGGCCGCAGAAATCCGCGTCAGCACCGGATGTTCCGCGACGATCCGCTCCAACTCTCGGGCGGCGTCGGCATCCCACGGAAAATCCCGGCGCAAGGGCGTGGGCGTCGCATGGGTCGCGTCCATCTCGGTCGCCAAGGGCAGGATGTGAAAGAGCGCGTCAAAGAGCCCGTTGCACACCTCCTGCAAGAGCCATGTCGCCCCCGCGTAGCCCATCACCGGCGTCCCCGTGGCGCGCCGGATGGCCGCCCCCGGAAAGCTCATGGGCAAAAACACCGGCTGTGGACCAAATCCCGCGCGCGTCTCGGCGAGATAGATCTTCTCATTGATCGACCCCATCAGGATGAGCGGACGCTTGGTGTGCACAAGGCTGCGCACCTCTTCGTTATTGGTCTTCTTGCCCGCACAGCGCGCCACCGCAAAGGCGCAGGGCAGACCGAGATCGCTCTCGAGGTAATGCCGGATACCGCGCGCATAGGTCTCGTTCGCGACGATCCCGAAATTCGCGGTGGCAAAGAAATCCTGCGTCACCGACCGCCACAGATCCCACACCGGTTTGAGTGTCGAATGTTTCTCACGTTCGATGAACGGTTCCGGGTCCAGCCCCAGCATCTCGCCTAGCTTGCGCAGGAACAGCGTTGTGCTCTCCACACCAATGGGCGCTTGCAGATAGGGTTTACCCAGAACCTCCGCCAATCCCCGACCGAACTCGCGGTACATCACGATATTGGCGTCGGCATTGACCAGATTGCGCATCTCGGCCAGATGCGCCCCGAGCGGCATCACCATATTGACCTCGGCCCCGATCCCCTCGACCAGGCGCCGGATCTCGTGCAGGTCCGACGGCATGTTGAACGTGCCATACATCGGCCCAAGGATATTGACGCGTGGCGCGCTGCCCTCTTCCCGCGGCTTTTCGGGGGGCATCCGCCCCTTGGTCATGCCGAATTCCGTGAAGATCCACGTCATCGCCCGATCCGCCGACTGCCATTGATCCTCGTCAATGGTGCGCGGTAAAAAACGTTGAATATTGGTGCCTTGCGGTGTCACGCCGCCGCCGATCATCTCGGCGATAGAGCCGGTCACAACCACCGCCGGCAGGGCGGGATCAAGCGTGCCCCAGGCGCGTTTCATCGCCTCTTCGGTGCCCGATCCCATTTCGCTCTCGCCCAGCCCGGTCACCACGATGGGCAACTCATGCGGCGGCAGTGCGTCGGTGTAATGCAGCACCGATGTCACCGGCAGGTTCTCACAGCCCACTGGCCCGTCGATCACCACCTGCAATCCCTTGACCGCGCAAAAGGCATAGACTGCGCCCCAATATCCGCCCGCGCGATCATGATCCTGAATAAGCATCAGATCATCTCCTGCGCTTTGGCGGCACGCGCCTGCTTGTCGAGCTTCTTCTGATGCTGCGCGCGGAAATCGGGGCGCAGATTTGGGCTACCTTCCCAGATACCCGCCGTGTCGCCTTCGCCCACCCCGGCAAAGAAGTCGCGCATGCTGTCCATCCGGGCCTTGTTGCCCATGGCGGCATTGACCACCTCGGCAAGGCTCCCTGCCCCTGCAGGCCCCATCAAGGGCCGTGCTGAAATGAGGTTGGTGAAGTAGAGCGACGGTATGCCCTTGGCCTTGGCCTTTTGCACCACCGGCGTGGTGCCTATGGCGAGATCGGGATTGACCGCTTCCATCGCGGCGCAGTCGTCTTCGAGCGAGGCGCGGAACTTGACCTTGACGCCCTTGGACGACAGCCAGTCTGCATCCGCCGCCGACCACGGGGTTTTCGGGCAGGCAGTGCCGACATAGGGCACATTGGCCCCGCTCTCGATCAAGAGACGCGCCACCAAAAGTTCGCTGCCCTCATAACCCGAGAGCGTGATCGTGCCCTTGATGGGCGCATTGGCCAGCGCGCCCTTGATGGCGGGCAGGAATGCGTTCTGCGCAGCGGCCACCCTCTCTGCGGACAGACCAAAGGCATCGCCGATCCCTGCAAGCCAGGCGGCGGTGCCATCATGGCCCACCGGGGCCGAACCCACGATGGGGCGGCCTGCGGCCTCGAATTCGCGGATTGCAGCGGTATAGAAGGGATGGATCGCCGCCACCGCCCCGCAATCGAGCGCGGCATATAGCTCTCGCCACTCGCGGCAGGGCACGACCGGACCAGCAGCAAGGCCCAAGGGTGCCAGCATCGCGCCGATCATCATCGGGTCTGCCGGAAACATCTCACCCAGCAAGGTCACGGTGGGGCGGTCAGACTTGCCGCCCGCAGGGGCCGCCACCGGCCCCGCCATCGCTTCCTTGCGGGCGTAACTCAGCATCGCCCCGGCCAAGACATCCTTGGCCTCGGCATGGGTGGGAATACCAAACCCCGGCACATCGATGCCCACGATCCGCACTCCGTTGATTTCAGAGGGCAGCAGGCGCAGCGGCACGCCGCTCGCGGTCGGCACGCAGAGATTGGTCACGACAATGGCATCAAACCGATCCGGATCGGCCATCTCATGCACGCTTTCGCGAATGTCCTCGAA
This sequence comes from uncultured Roseovarius sp., assembly GCF_963972555.1. Classification (NCBI taxonomy): domain Bacteria; kingdom Pseudomonadati; phylum Pseudomonadota; class Alphaproteobacteria; order Rhodobacterales; family Roseobacteraceae; genus Roseovarius; species uncultured Roseovarius sp. The sequence continues at coordinate 34,315 of NZ_CAXAUM010000016.1, read as the reverse complement.
TAGCTTGCCGGTCACAAGCGTTTCGGAATTGAACGGCACATAGCCCACAGAGCGGCGCGCCCCGTAGAAATGGCTCACAAAAGTCAGACCATAGACACAACAGGCCGACCCGCTCAGCACCGTCGCCACCCGCTTCATCCGCAGGCCCACGCGCAAGGACCCAAAGGCCGGGCACATGCTCTGCGGCTGGTCATGCGGCCCCTTGGGATAATCGCGGGCGTATTGATCGAGCAATTCGGATTGGCCCGCCATGCGTGCGGCCTTCTCCATCTCAGCCCCGGAATGACAACCACCCGCCATATCGGGCGCGGTCTCAACGGCGGTGCCGGTGATCACATGGGCCTCGGCGGCCCCGTCATATGTAACTTCATCGCTCATGACGCCCGCCTTTGAGGAGAGGCCTGCGCCTCCCGGTCGGTGGCCTGCTCTGCGGCCTGAATATCGGCCAGAAGGCGGCGCAATTGCTCAGGCCGCGCGCGCGCAAGCAGGCGCTGCACCTCAGCCAGAGTTTCGCGACGGGGCTCGTTAGACATCGTCATAAACCACCTCCAGCGATGCTTTGGGCGCCGCGTATTTGCCGCGCATGTCCGCGTCCGTGGCGGGCTCCAAAACGTAATCGCCCCCCGTATCCTTGCTATCGAAGAGCGCCAGCAGCCCATCCTGATCGAGCGGATTGGGTCGCACCGGTGGGGCCACGGACACCGCGTCGGCCAATTGCGCAAAGAGATCGCCCCACTGGCTCGCCGCTGTGCCAACGATTTGATAGTTTGCAGATTTCTTGCGCAGATCGTCATCCTGCGGGATCGCGGCCAGCACCGGGATATTGACCGCTTTGGCAAAGGCTTGTGCCTCGCCGGAATGGTCATCCTTGTTGATCACAAGGCCCGCGACACCCACGTTGCCGCCCAGCTTGCGGAAATACTCGACCGCCGAACACACGTTGTTGGCCACATAGAGCGATTGCAGATCGTTCGATGCCACCAGAATGACCTTTTGCGCCATGTCCCGCGCGATCGGCAGACCAAAGCCGCCGCAAACCACATCACCCAGGAAATCGAGCAGGACGTAATCGAAATCCCAATCGTGAAAGCCCAGCTTTTCCAACAGCTCGAACCCGTGGATGATCCCGCGCCCGCCACAGCCCCGGCCCACTTCCGGCCCGCCCAGCTCCATCGCGAAGACGCCACCGCGCTTGAAACAGACATCCCCGATCTTGACCGGCTCACCGGCGAGGTTCTTCTTGGTCGAGGTCTCGATGATCGTCGGGCACGCCTTGCCGCCAAAGAGCAGGCTCGTGGTGTCGGATTTCGGATCACAACCAATGAGCAGCACGCGCTTGCCCATCTCGGCCATCATGTGGCTCAGATTGGCCAAGGTGAATGATTTTCCGATGCCGCCCTTGCCATAGATCGCGATGATCTGCGTCTTGGACTTGGGTTCGCCCTGCGGAATTTCGAGCGTCGGCTCTTCATGCGCCTCGTCGCGCAGCCGGCGGTCGAACTCCTTGAGATTCGGCACGTCGTCCTTCATGCTGCGTCCTTCCAGTTGAGTATCATTTTCAGGCAGTCGGGATCGCTGAACGCGGTCCGATAGGCCTGCGGTGCGGTCTTGGACGATGCCTGATGCGTGATCAGGCCGCCCAGACTGAGCGCGCCCGATTCGACCAAGGCGCGGGTCGCGGTCAGGTCATCATGGACCCATTCCGCCGCCACGCGCAGCCGCGCTTCCTTCATGAACGCCATGGGAAAGGCAAAGCTGAGCGCCTGCGGATAGAACCCCGCCAGCACCACCTCGCCGCCCTTGGCCAGGCGGCCAATCAGCGTGTTCAGGATCGCGGGATCGCCCGAGGCATCGTAAATCGCGCGGTAATCGCGGCGCGTGTCATTGTCAGGATGGATCACCGGATAGCCCTGTGCGCCCGCGCTGCGCCCGGCCTGCGTTTCCCAAACGGTGGGCGCAGGGGCCCCCGCCGCAATCGTCAATCGCGCCAGCAACCGGCCCAAGACGCCATGCCCCACGATGAGATCGGGCACGGCCTTGTCCAGCCCCGCCATCGCATGCCGCGCCGTCGCCGCCAGCGCCAGGAGCGCGCCTTCGGCCCCGAATCCTGCATCGATTCGGCAGACGCGCGACGCCTTGGTCACAAGCCGCGCCGAAGCACCCCCAAAGAGACCAAAGGCCCCCTCGTAGCAATCGGCACCGGGGACGAACACATGATCACCGGGCTTGTAGCCCGTGCCGGGCGCGGCCTCGACCACCTCGCCAGCGGCCTCGTAACCGGGCACCAACGGATAGCCCATGCCGGGGAACGGCGGCATCTGCCCGGACCAAAACAGCTTTTCCGTGCCGGTGGAAATACCCGAATGGGTCACATCGACCACCAGATCCCCGGCCCCCGGCGCCTTGAGCGTCAGACTGTCAACCGAGAGGTCTTCTGGTCCCCTGAGATGAACGGCGCGGGTTTCGATGGCGGCCTCCTGTCCGTTGTCTGACAGTGTCAGATTCTGGCTTCCCCTTGCTTGTAAGTGTAACGGGACAGGCTAAAGTGTCAATCTTTCTTTACACTGTCAGAATTATTTTCGTCATGCTGTCTTTACACAGCTGAGCGCGCTGGTGACGAAGGGGCGTGGGCTGTGCGGGATGCGGATATCCGTGAACCCCGCCCCGCGGCACATCTCGGCAATGCGCGCGGCAGAGCGGGCGCGCCCCGTGCCCATCGCCATGGTATAAAAGGCAAAATAGACGTCACCCGCGCGTTCTGGCCGCACGCCACCGGCCATTGGCTCTGCCACAATCAACCGCCCTCCGGCAGGCAAGGCCGCATGGACCTTGGCCAAAAGCGCCGTCACTGTAGCGTCGTCATGGTCATAAAGCACCCGGATGAGCGAAATCGTATCGGCCCCCTCCGGCAGCGGATCACTTCGAAAAGAGCCCGGAACAAGTGTCAACCGCGCAGTCAGCCCGGCCTGCGTCAACCGCGCCCGCGCCGAAGGAATGACCTCTGGCAAATCAAAGAGACTCAACCGCAAATCAGGGGATCGCGCGGCGACCGCCGCCAGAAACGCACCGCTGCCCCCGCCGATATCCAGTAGATGCCGTGCCTCCTTGAACGACACCATCCGAAGCACATCCTGCGCCACCAGACCCTGAGATTGCGCCATAAGGTCCGAGTAGCGGCGCGCCACCTCTGGCTCCACTTCCGCCGCCGCCCCAAAAACATAGGGCCAGAACCGCGCCAGTTCGGTTTCACCTTCCCCGCGCAACAGCGCCACGGGATCGGCCATGTCGGCGTAAAAGGCGCGGTGATGGCGAATCATCGCCTCCAGCCCCGGCGCGCCCAGAATCGCCGCCCCCTTGCGCGCCAGCGCAAAGCGCCCATCGCGCCGCCGCCGCAGCAACCCAAGCGCCGCCCCCGCCTGAAGCAATATTGCCATACGGTCTTCGGCCATTCCCGCGCGGCGCGCCAGATCAGCCGGGCTTTGCGGTCCTTCCGCCAAACGGTTCAGCAGGTCCAACTCGACCAGCGCCGATAGCACCTGCGACTGCACAAATCCTTGAACAATATCGAAAATCTCGGCCCCGTCGCGCCGGGCGATGCCGCGCGTCAAGAGAAAACCGCTGGCCCAATGCTGAAACCGTGGATTGGCAATGAGCCGCGTCAGCCAGCCGCCGCGCGACCGTAATGGGCACTCGGGCAGATCGCCCGCCACAGCCATATCAGGCCCGCATGCGCGCAGGCAGCACCGAAATGATGCGCTCGGCCTGCATCTGCACCATCTTGGCCAGCCGCGCCTCGCCGGGGCAGGACGGGATCGACGAAATCGCCCCCGCCAGAATATCCTTGAGCCGCGTCACGGCACCCGCCACCCCCAATTGCGACACCGCATTGGGCCGCCCGTGCAGATCGTCCTGCCCCACCGGCTTGCCCAGGGTTTCGGCATCCAAGAGCGCATCACGCAGATCATCCGCCACCTGAAACGCGGCCCCGATACGCGCCCCCAACTCATACCACGGCTCAGGCTCGTGCCCCGCCGCGATGGCCCCCATCTGCGTCGCGGCAATAAACAGCGCGCCGGTCTTGGAGCGGTGATAGGCCTCAAGATCGACCGTCGGCTCGCTTTCCCAGCCTTGGCCCGCGCAAATCCCGTTCGGCATGCCGCTCCGCCGCGCCAGCGCGAGGATCAGCGCATTGGCACGCGCCGCATCACGGTCCGCCACACGAGCCAGAATCTCAAAAGACATGATGATGAGCGCATCCCCGGTCAGCACCGCCAGCGGCTCGGAATAGGCGCGATGCACCGAAGCCTTGCCCCGTCGCAAATCCGCATCGTCGAAACAGGGCAGATCGTCATGCACGAGACTCGCGCAATGCATGATCTCCAGCGCGGCGGCGGCGGCATCGCTCAACTCGGGCCGGTCATCGCCACAGGCCAGCGCCACGGACATCAGAATCGTTGGGCGAATACGCGCGCCGCCCGGGCTGGTGGCATAATCGAGGGCGTCTGCCAATCGCGCCGGGGTCTGCCCGGCCTGCCCCCGCGCAATCGCCTGCGCAATGGCCGCCTCAATGCGGGTCTCGATGGGCATGGCCGCTCCTTTTTCGAGGGATGTATCAATATTCTGACACACCATGTGTAAATCATACTGGACACATTGCGCGCGCGAGTCAACAATCGCGTTATGAAATCAGACACGCCCCCTCTGGAACCGCGCGACAGGGTTGTGATCGTCGGCGCCGGGATCGCGGGGCTGGCCACAGCACTTCGCCTTGCCCATGCAGGGCTAGCCGTCACGGTGCTGGAACGGCATGCGGGCCCCGGCGGCAAGATGCGTGCCCTGCCCTCGGAGGCCGGGCCGGTTGATGCAGGCCCCACGGTCCTCACGATGCGCGGCGTGTTTGACGCACTTTTTGCCAGCGCCGGCGCCCGGCTTGAGGATCACATCGATCTCGTGCCCCAGGACATCCTCGCCCGCCATTTCTGGCCCGATGGCAGCCACCTTGACCTCTTTGCCGACGAAGCCCAGAGCCGTGCCGCGATCCATGGCTTTGCGGGCGACCGCGCCGCCCGGCAATTCACCCGCTTTTGCTCCCGCGCGCGCCGCCTCTTCACGGCCTTTGATGCCCCGATGATGCAGGCCGCCGCCCCCTCCTCTCTGGCCCTCGCCGCGACGGTCGCCCGGCAACCCACATTGATCCGCGCCATGGCGCCACTCTCGACCTTGGCACAAAGCCTTTCGCGCCAGTTCGACGATCCACGCCTCAGACAGCTCTTTGGCCGTTATGCCACCTATGTCGGTGGCTCGCCCTATCAGTCCCCGGCGCTCCTGTCGCTGATCTGGCAGGCCGAGGCGGCGGGCGTCTGGGTGGTGCGGGGCGGCATGCACCGCTTGGCACAGAGCCTCGCAACCCTCGCCAGCGCCCAAGGGGCGCAGTTTCACTATGGAACCCATGTCGCTCGGATCGAGACCGAAGGGCCGCAGGTGCGCGGCGTCACGCTTGGCGATGGCACCCGGCTTGCGGCGGATTTCATCGTTTTCAACGGTGATCCCCGCGCCCTTGCCTCGGGCTTGCTCGGACCTGCCGCAACCGCGGTCGCCCCCCAGACAACGAAACTGCCGCGCAGCCTCTCGGCGCAGGTCTGGGCCTTTGCCGCCACGCCCTCAGGTCCCGACCTGGCACATCACAACGTATTTTTCGCCGCCGATGCCCGCAGCGAGTTCGACGATCTGCTCGCCGGGCGCTGCCCACGCGACCCCACAGTTTATGTCTGCGCTCAAGATCGCGGCCTACCGGAACAGCCGCCCCACCGCGAGCGGTTCGAGATCATTCTCAACGCGCCACCGCTTGATGGCCTCACCCAAACAGCAGAGGATTTTGCCTCATGTCACACCCGGACCTTTCAAACCCTCGCGGCTTTTGGCCTGCGCTTCAATCCCTTGCCGGGCGAGGGGGCGCTGACGACACCGGCGCGGTTCGACCGGATGTTCCCGGCCTCTCTCGGATCGCTCTACGGGCAGAGCCCGCACGGCATGACAGCGGGTCTCAAACGACCCACGGCGCGCACACCCATCCGGGGTCTCTACCTCGCGGGGGGCGGGGCGCATCCGGGGGCGGGGGTGCCGATGGCCACGCTCTCCGCCAGGCACGCGGCAGAGGCGATCTTGAACGACCGAATTTCGATCTCGACGTGCCCTCCAATGGCTATGCATGGTGGTATGTCGACGGGTTGAGCGATGATGGCGGGCGCGCGGTCAGCGTGATCGGGTTCATCGGCTCGGTGTTCTCGCCGTGGTATGCGTGGTCAGGCCGCCGCAACCCGGCCAACCATGTCTGCATCAACGTCGCCACCTATGGCCCCGGCGGACGCTTTACCATGACGGATCGGGGCACATCGGCCCTGCGCCAGACCCGCGACTGCCTGACTGTCGGCCCCTCGTCCATGCGGTGGCAAGATGGCCGCCTGATCATCGAGATCAACGAAATCTCCTCGCCCCCGCTCATTTCCCGCGTGCGCGGGCGCATCACCGTGACCCCGACGGCCCTGACGCAAGTGGAATTGCCGCTCACCCCCGAGGGAACCCATATCTGGCGGCCCTTCGGCCCCACCTCGACGATCGAGGTCGATCTCGACGCCCCCGGTTGGCAATGGCAGGGGCATGGCTATTTCGACGCCAATTTCGGCACCCGCGCTCTGGAACAGGATTTCCGATATTGGACATGGGGGCGCTATCCGGTGCGGGGTGGCTCCACCTGCTTTTACGACGCGGTGCGCATGGATGGGTCTTCGCTCGCCACGGCGGTGCATTTCGACGCGGACGGACAGGCACAGGACATCGCGCTGCCGCCCAAGGTGGCAATGCGGCGCAGCCTCTGGCAGGTGGCCCGCGACACCCGCGCCGACGCCGGATACAAACCGCATCAGGTGAAACCCATGCTCGACGCGCCCTTTTACAGCCGCTCGGCGGTCAAGACGCGGCTCGATGGTGAAGAAACCGTGGGGGTGCACGAGGCGCTCGACCTCACCCGCTTTCGCATGGGCCTGCTCAAGCCCATGCTCGCGGTGCGTGTGCCGCGCCGCGCGCGGTGGAAGTTCAACGACGCGCCCTGAGCCGGGCGCGCCAAAACCTCAAATGTGGATCACCCGATCATAGGCATCGAGCACGCTTTCGTGCATCATCTCGCTCAGCGTGGGATGCGGGAAAACCGTGTTCATCAGGTCTTCTTCGGTGGTCTCCAGCTGGCGACCCACCACATAGCCTTGGATCAACTCCGTCACCTCGGCGCCCACCATATGCGCACCCAAGAGTTCGCCCGTCTTGGCATCGAACACCGTCTTGATCATGCCCTCCGGCTCGCCCAGCGCAATCGCCTTGCCATTGCCGATGAACGGGAACCGGCCAACCTTGACGGCATAGCCCTTTTCCTTGGCCTTGGCCTCGGTCAGGCCCACGCTCGCGACCTGCGGATGGCAATAGGTGCAGCCGGCGATGCTCTCGGGTTTCACCGGATGCGGATGCCCGCCCGCGATCAACTCGGCCACCATCACGCCCTCATGGCTGGCCTTATGCGCCAGCCAGGGCGCGCCCGCGATATCGCCGATGGCATAGAGACCGTCCACGCCGGTGCGGCAATATTCATCCGTCACCACATGGGTGCGATCGATCTTGACGCCCAGCGCCTCAAGGCCCAGCCCCTCGACATTGCCCACGATGCCCACGGCAGAGATGACCGTGTCAAACTCTTGCTGCTCGACCTTGCCCCCTACCTCGATATGCGCGGTGACTTTGCCCTTGCCCCGATCCAACTGCTTGACCATGGCCTTTTCCATGATCTTCATCTTCTGCTTGGTAAACGCCTTCTTGGCAAAGGCGGAAATCTCGGCATCCTCGACCGGCAGAATACGCTCCATCACCTCGACCACGGTCGTCTCGGCCCCGAGCGTGTTGTAGAAGCTGGCGAATTCGATGCCGATGGCCCCCGATCCGATCACCAAGAGTTTCTTGGGCATCCGGGACGGCATCAGCGCGTGCTTGTAGGTCCAGACCAGATCGCCATCCGCCTCAAGCCCCGGCAATTCGCGCGCCCGGGCACCTGTGGCCAGGATGATGTGCTTGGACTCAAGCTCCTCGACTCCTTTGTCGGTCTTGACGCTGACCTTCCCCTTGGCGGGCAATGTCGCCTCGCCCATCACCACCGTGACCTTGTTCTTCTTCATCAGGTGGGCAACACCGCCGCTCAGTTGCTTGGCCACCCCGCGCGAGCGCTTGACCACAGCATCCAGATCATAGCCGATTCCATCGGCTTTGAGCCCGAATTCCTTGGCGCGGTGCATCAGATGAAACACCTCGGACGACCGCAGCATGGCCTTGGTCGGGATACAGCCCCAGTTGAGGCAAATGCCCCCCATGTGCTCGCGCTCGACAATGGCCACCTTGAGGCCCAGCTGCGCACCCCGGATCGCAGCCACATAGCCTCCAGGACCCGCCCCGATTACGATCATGTCATAGGTAGTCGATGCCATGTGGCCCTCCGTTTTCCAAATTTAGTTTGCCATTAAACTATTTTTCGCAAAATCGCAACGCAACATGATTGACCGATTGAACAAACAATCGTCAGACGTGTCTTTTCAGCAATTCGGAACGCGAATAAGGCCGCTGATCATGCCGCCTGCATGATCCGCCGCAGGGTGCCGCCATAGCCGCCCCCGGCCTCGAACGCCCGTTCCGATGCGGTGGAGGGCCGCGCCAGCGCTGCGTTGCGATAGGGAAAGCGGCCAAACTGCCGGATAACCTCGCGATGCGCGCGCGCATGCGTCAGGTTCTGCTCGCCATGCTCTGGCATCCGCTCGCACATCAGGCGCACACATCGTTCCTGATCGCAGAGGTTCTCGGAATGCATGAGCGGCAGGTAAAAGAATTGCCGCGCTGGCTCGTCGATCCGCAGATCCCAGCCGCGATTGATCGCCACCTTGCCCGCCGCCAGCGCCTGTTGATCGGTGGCAAAGGCGCGCGCATCGTCCCGGAACATATTGCGCGGGAATTGATCGGTAAGGATCACATAGGCCAACATGCCGCTCGGATAGGTCAGCCAAAGGCCATAGGCCCCCTCGCGCGCATTCTCCCATGCTGCCAAGAACCGCTCCCGCACCTCGGTATCCAGCGTCTCTGACGCCTTGTACCACCCCTCCGGTCCGACTTCATCCAGCCAGAACCGCAGCACGTCGTCGGGTGTGACCATAGGGGGACTCCTCAATATCCTATGACGTTTCCATGACGGTAACGGGATTTCCTCCCATTCCACAGTAACATAATACTACAGAAGGGACATATTTTCCCGATTTCAATCCTCTTTCGCGTCTTGCGCGGTCTCGATGGCATATTCTTGCGCAAATTCCACCGCCATTGGGGACGCATTGGGCGAAACCGGCATGTAGCGGTCGGTTTCGCGCACTGTCGGTGCCTTGCGCTGCGTCATGCGATAGATCGCATAGGCCACCATCGCGAACATCAGCACCGCGATATAGAGGAAATAGCCACCCGGCCCCATCACCCCCATCATCCAGCCGACCATCAGCGGTCCCGCGATGGCCCCCAACCCGTTGATGAACACCATGCCACCCGCCGCCGCCGCCATATCCTCATGCGCGAGAAAGTCGTTGGTATAGGCAATCAGCAGCGAATAGAGCGGGTTCGACGTGCCCCCGACGATAAAGGCCGCAAGCATCAGGAACCAGAAATTATCGCCCAGCATCATGCCGATCACCGCCCCGACGCCGGTGCCCAGCGACACTGCCGCAATCAGCTTGCGCCGATCCATCCTGTCCGACAGCCAGCCCAGCGGGTATTGTGCCACCACAGCAGCCACGTAGAATGACGCCACAAAAGCCGAGATTTGCCCGACATTCAGCCCTGCTTCGGCTCCATAAACCGCCGCCATCCCGAACTGCGCGGCAAAAACGCCACCCGTCAGCAGCATTCCAACACAGCCCAGCGGTGAAATCTTCATGATCTGACGCAGCGACAGCGGCTTGGTCGTGCCAAAGGCGGGGGTCGGGCTGACCGAGAGCAGAATGGGCGCAAAGGCCAGCGACACCAAAACCGACGGGATCACGAACAGCACATAGCCCGACGGGTCCGCCAAGACCATCAAACCTTGTGCCGACACGATCCCGATCATCTGCACGATCATGTAGAGCGACAGCGCCTTGCCGCGCGTGGCATTGGTGGCGGAATTGTTCAACCAGCTTTCGGCGGTCACATAGACGCCCGAGAAACAGAACCCGATCAGCACCCGCCCCACAGACCACGCCCATGGTTCGGCAATCGTCGGATAGAGGATCAGCACCGCAGAAATCATCGAGCCAAGGGCGGCAAAAACCCGCACATGCCCGACCCGTCGGATCATCTCCGGCGCCAAGCGAGAGCCGAACAGGAACCCCACGAAATAGGACGACATGACCACCGACATCTCATAGGTCGAAAACCCCTCGAGCGCGCCGCGCACCCCCAGAAGCGTGCCTTGCATGCCATTGCCCACCTGCAACAACATCATGCCCAGCAAGAGGGCCCATGCCCCCGACAGCACCTGAAACATCGCGCTCTCCTTGTTCTTTGGGATCAGCCTAACAGATGCACATCCACGCGGCACCCCAAAGACGACTCACCCTGTCGCTTGCGCGTCCCGCCTGTCAGGCTTTGCCATGGGGATCAACAGCGAGGCATCCCCATAAGAGAAAAAACGATAGCGCTCCGCCACCGCATGCGCATAAACGTGCCGGATCGTGTTTTGCCCCATCAGGGCGGAAACCAGCATCATCAGCGTCGATTTCGGCAGGTGGAAATTGGTCATCAAGGCATCGGTGACGCGAAATTCGAACCCCGGATAGATGAAAATATCCGTATCCCCCGACCAGGCCGCAATCTCGCCTGTGGCCCGCGCCGCCGTTTCGATCAGGCGCAGCGCGGTGGTGCCCACCGGAATGATCCGCCCTCCCGACGCGCGCGTGGCGGCAATCTCTGCGGCGGCCTTGGCGCTCACTTCGCCCCATTCGGCATGCATCCGGTGGGTGGTCACATCCTCGACCTTGACCGGCAGGAACGTGCCCGCCCCCACATGCAGCGTGACATGGGTGAACCCCACCCCCATCGCCGCCAACTCTGCCAAAAGCGCCTCGTCGAAATGCAACGACGCGGTGGGGGCCGCGACCGCCCCCGGCGCCCGCGCCCAGACGGTCTGATAATCGACCTTGTCCTGCTCATCCGCCGGACGGCGCGCGGCGATATAAGGCGGCAGCGGCATCGCCCCTGCCTCGGCCAGCGCCGCATCGAAATCGTCGCCCTTGAGGTTGAACCGCAGCCGCCCCTGCCCCTCGTCCTTGGCCTCGAGCACCGCCGACAATCGGTCGGAGAACACGATTTCCTCGCCCTCGTTAATCTTCTTGAGCGGCTTGATCAGCGCGCCCCAGGTGCCCTGCGACCCCGGCTCCAGCAACGTGACCTCGATCTTGGCCGCCGTGTCCCCCTGCGCCCCTGACCGATGGCGCAGCCCGCTCAGCCGCGCCGGGATCACCCGCGTATCATTCAGCACCAGCCGATCACCAGGCCGCAACCAGCGCCCCAGGTCAGCCACCCCCGCATCGGTGATCGCACCGCCCTCTGCCACCAGCAACCGCGCCGCGCGCCGGGGTCTTGCGGGACGCGTGGCAATCAACGCCTCCGGCAAGTCAAAGTCGAAATCCGATAGCTTCATCTGTCCTGTCTTTGGTGAATGTCCTGCGCCTCGCGCGCCGCGGGCCTCTCAACCTGCCCCGAGGTGGCCGCACGCCCCGTGCCCACCGTAGGCGCAGGCCGCCGGAACATCTCGCGAAGAAAGCCGGGGGCCAGCGCCGAGAGCGGGTTAACCGACACGTCCGGGTCCGATGACGGACCCTTGAGCGTATAATTCATCCCGATAAGCCCCTCGCCGGGCCGGGTAAAGGCCTCTCCGATCCCGTTGAGCAGATAGACCGGCGAAACCACGCCCTGCATGTCCATCCGCTTGTCGGCAAGACGGTAATAGCCATCCATCGAAATCCCGACGGATGCCCCGACCGCACTGCCTTCCAGCAGGATCAATCGCTCCGGCGTCAGGCGAAACCGCGCATCGACCCGGCCAAAATGCAATCCTTGCCCGGAAAACTGCTCCAACAGGCCCACGATGCTCACCGTATTCAAGAGCGCCGCCAGAGCCGGGGCCTCCTTGACGCGGACCTGATCAATCCCCAACACGCCGTCATAGCTTCCAGGCTCCGGCGCGGGCGTCAGCACCAGCTCCAGCGTTCCCTCACGCGCCTGTTGCAACAGCCCCGCCGCCTTGAGCACACCGCCCGCATCGTCTGCCCGGATACGGAATGCGCTGCGCCCGCCCACCGGCACCACCTGCCCCGTCACCGGGGCCACGCCGTTCACAAGCCCACGAAAATTGCCGCTCATCCCCCCCGCCGTGTCGAGATCGCCGCGAAACTCGGTCAGCGCCAGACCCTCCGAGATCTGCAACCGTTCCAACTGCAAGGCGATGGGCACACCCTGCCCGCCGGTTGCGCCGTCACCTGACCCGCCGAGCGACGTTTGGCGCAAATCGACCGTTCCGCCCGTAACCTCGACCCGTGGCGCAGCCCCTGCGCCCCGACCGACCAGCGCCACGGGCGCATCGAACCAACCGCCCAACGTGACCCTGCTGAACTCGGCCCGGTCCAACCCGCCACCCGCGTTCAGGCTCACCCGCCCGCGCGCCTCCAGCCCGGCCCCGCTCAGACCCAGCGCCGTGATCTCGGGCACCTCGCCCAAGCGGCCCGTCACATCGAGCCGCCCAAGCTGCGACGCAGCCAGCGCCCAATCCAGTTGCGGCAATCGCAAACCAACCCCCGCCAAATCCGAACTCAGCGCAAATTCCGGCGCCTGCCCCTTGGCAAAGCCGATTTCCATCACCCCCTGCCCAGCGCCTGTCACACTGCCCGGCGGCAGGCCGATGGCGAACTCGTCAAGAAACCGCTGCGACAGCTCGATCTGCCCGCGCACCCGGCTCTCACCCTGCGGATTGCGACCAATCGCCATGTCCCAACTGCCGCGCACCGGCACGTCGCCCACCTGTGCCGCGCCGCCGATTTCCAGATGCGTGTTGCTCGCCTCGACCGCCAGTGTCTCCGCCGTCAACACCCGCCCCTTGATAAGACTGTCGCTGCGTACCTCGCTCAGCGTGCCGGTCACGTCAAAGGCCACCTCTTCTGTCGTCAGCTGCTTTTTCAAGAGGAACGTCAGCTGTCCAGCCAGTTCGGCCTGCCCCTCCGCCACCGTCACCGGCTGCCCGGCCTTTTGCAGAAACCGGAATGGCGGCGAATCCAGCAGCGACAGTGCTGCCGTGATCGTGCTTTGGGTCCGCAGAACGGCCTCTGCCGGGCTTTCCTTGACCCGCACATCGGGAATGATGAAACTCGTGCCTGCCACGTCGATCGCACCGCCCTCGTCGGTCACCACCTCCCCGCGCTCGGCATGGATCACAAAGCGGTTGTCATAGAGCGACGCCCGCCCAGAGGCCCCGGTAATGGGCGGCACATCGCGGACATAGACCGTTTCCAGATCCGCGAAATCAAAGCCAAGATAGAACTCGGGGCGATGCTCGGGCAAGAGACGCAATGCGAACTGAATGTCCCTCAAATCGGCCTTGGCCACGTTCTGCTCGATCCAGTCGCGTGTATTGGCCTTGGCGGCGCGGGGCCAGAGCGCCATCAACCGCTCCGGGGCCAACCCATCCATTTCGCCTTCCAGTGAAATATCCCAGCCGGCATCTCCACCGCGCGCCTCACCATGCGCCCGCAGGTATTGCCCCTGATCGCTCAGCGTCAATGCCCCCAAGGTCAGCACAAAGGGCTGTAACCGCAGCCGCAACGCCACCTGCGCCTCTTCAAGCCGGATCGGTTCAGGATAGAGATCGGCAGGATCCGCTACCACGTCGCTCACCCGGATCTGCGCCTGCAATTCGCGCGGCCATCCGTCCTCCATCCCTACCAGCCGCGCGCTGCCCTCGGCCCGCGCCTGGCCCCAGGCGCTATCCAACGACAATTCGGTGAAGCGGATTTCCTGGGCCGTCGGATCATAGGTGAAATAGCTGCGCGCCGCGCGGAACTTGATCGGGGCGGTGGCGGGCGTAGGCTGAAGCACGCCTGCGCCAATCTGCAACGTGGCATTGAGCGGGCCCAGACGCCCCTCGCCATCGACCCCTGCGCGCAGCGCCCCCGAAATCGGCGCCTCCAACGCCCCAAGCCAGGCCAGCGCAGGCGATTGCCCGGCAATGTCACCCGCCGGCATATCCTCGAACGTGGCGCCGAATTCCGCCGCCTTGCTGCCGATGCGGCCCGCGTAATTCACCGCCAGCGTGGTCGCGTAGTCGCGCGCGCCCAAGAGCGCCACATCGCCGCGCAGGGTGATCTCGTTGCCTGCGCGCACCAGTTCCAGCCGTCCGCCATCCGCGCTCCAGGCGCGGCCTGCGCGGGCATCCTCATAGCGCAGCGTCAGATTGTCTGCCGTCACGCGCGTCAACGCATCCAGCTGCGGCCGGGCAAAGAGCGCATCCATCTGTTCATTAAAGGTGCCGCCCTGCCCCGTGCCCTCGAACATGATCGCGAATTCGCCCGACGCCAGCCGCCGCAGACCCAACCGCGCGCCCGACAGATGCACCGCCTCGGGTTGCACCTCGCCGCGCAACAGCGGCGCCGGTGCGACCGTCACCGCAAGCGATCCCAGAGTGACCAGCGTTACACCATCGAGATTGGCCAGCACCACATCCCGCAGCGCCACCCGCGGTACCAGATCCTCGCCCACCACCAGTGACATCTCGCCGAAACGGAGGGCATAACCCGGCACGCTCGCATCAATCCGCGCGGCGATCCGCGCCTGCACCCAGTCAGGCGCGCGCAGGTTCGCCCCGATGCTCATCGCCACCCCAAGGCCCAGCACAACCACCAGCACCGCGCTGGAAAAACAGAACTGCATCACATGCCGCAGCGCGCGCCGCCCCTTGCGGGCGCGCTTGCTGGTCTTGAGTGCAGTCTCCGGCGTTTCCGCCGCGCCCTGCTCTTGTGTCGGCTGCGTGCTCATCCTATCCGTTCGGGCGCATGCCGCGCCTCTCTTTTGCCTCGTGGCTTTATTCTGGTCTCTTGCGACCTAATATGGAATTCACAATTTTTCATCCCAGAGGATATCCCATGCCTGACACATCCGAAATGGCCCCCGATTTCACCCTGCCGCGCCCCGGTGGCGATCCTGTTACGCTCTCGGCCCTGCGTCCCGGCGCGGTCGTGCTTTTTTTCTACCCGCGCGATGATACCTCTGGCTGCACCAAAGAGGCGGTTGCCTTCTCCAGCCTCAAGGATCAGTTCGACGCCGCCGGGGTTACAGTGCTGGGCATTTCCAAGGACAGCCTCGCCAGCCACGAGAAATTCCAATCCAAACATGCCCTTACCGTGCCGCTTTTGTCCGACGAGCATACGCAGGTCTGCGAAGACTATGGCGTCTGGAAGGAAAAGAGCATGTATGGCAAGAAATTCTTTGGCATCGAGCGCTCGACCTTCCTGATCGACGGGGAGGGGCGCATCGCCCGCGTCTGGCGCAAGGTCAAGGTGCCCGGCCACGCCGAAGAGGTGCTGGACGCGGTCAAGGCGCTGTGAGCGAGCTGACCCTGACAGAAATGGCCGTCGCGGTGCTCTCGACCCGCGATGGCCGCGCCAAGACGGCCCTCTCGCGCGCCCATGCCGCGACGTGGTTTGCCGCCCGCGCGGCGGGACGCGACATTCCTTTGGGGCGTGCCCAGCCGCCCCTGCGCCCCGCCCGCCCTGACCGGCCCGCACTCCTCGACCCGCGCGACGTGCCCCGCCGCCGCCCCGGCTCGGTGCAGGGGCGCATCGCGCTTCTGCATGCGGTGGCCCATATCGAGCTCAACGCCGTGGACCTGCACTGGGACATCATCGCGCGCTTTGCCGACACCCCGATGCCGCTTGGATACTACGATGACTGGGTCAAGTCCGCTGATGAGGAATCCAAGCATTTCAACATGATATGCGACTGTCTTGAGGCAATGGGCAGCCATTATGGCGCTCTGCCCGCCCATGCCGGCATGTGGCGCGCCGCCGAGGACACGGCGCAGGATTTTCTTGGCCGCCTCGCCGTCGTGCCCATGGTGCTCGAGGCGCGCGGCCTTGATGTCACCCCCGGCATGATCGAGGTGTTCGAGCGCGCAGGCGAGACCGCCGCTGTCGCCGCCATGCGCGTGATCTATGCCGAAGAGGTGCATCACGTCGCCTATGGCTCCAAGTGGTTTCACTTTCTCTGCGGTCGCCATGACATCGACCCCAAGACCGCCTTTCACGGCCTCGTGCGACGCTACTTCCACGGCGCGTTGAAACCGCCCTTCAACGAGGAAAAGCGTGCCGAGGCCGGAATCCCGCCCGATTTTTACTGGCCCCTTACCGAAAGCGGCTCAATCACGGGTTGAAATCCGGCTTATGCTATCGGCGAAATTCCGCCACTCGGGCGGGAAACAGCCCAGCCCCGCCTGAGGATTGGTCAAAAATCTTGCCCAAAGCCACCCTGCTGGCTAATCACGTTTCATTGCGGCGCCTGAAACCAATCCGGCACCGCAGGAGACGACCGTAGGGGCAACAGGGACATTGAGCGCGTGAGAACAAGACTTGCGATAAAAATTCATACGATCCTTGAAAGATACTTTCCCGAACGCCGGGTCTTTTTGCGATCCGATAACGATACGCGCTTCATCCGTCTGCGCCCCTCAACCCAGCTTTTTGCCTTTCTCGGGGCCTCAGCCATCATCGCCTGGTCAATCATCGCCACCTCCATCCTCGTGATGGACAACATCGGTGCCGGCAATTTCCGCGAACAGGCCAAGCGCGATCAGCGCACCTATGAAAACCGCCTCAACGCCCTCTCCTCCGAACGCGACAAACGCGCCCAAGAGGCAATTGCCGCACAAGAGCGGTTTTCCTCTGCGCTGGAACAGATTTCGCTGATGCAATCCGAATTGCTGGCCTCTGAAACCCGCCGTCGCGAACTGGAAACCGGCATCGAGGTGATCCAGTCCACCCTGCGCCGCACCATGTCTGAGCGCGAAGAGGCCCGCGAAGAGGCCGAGCAACTGGCTCTGTCAATCGAGTCAGAAGGCGGCTCGGGTGTTGGCCTGACCGCTGATGCGGGCTCTGACGCGACAGTCGATTTCCTGACCGCCGCACTGGAGGATGCCGCCGAAGAACGCGACACCACCATTGCCAACGCCCATGACGCGCTGCTCAAGGCCGAAGAAATGGCGTTGGAACTGGAACTGCTCAAGGATCAGAACGACCAGATCTTCAGCCAACTAGAAGATGCCATGGCCATCTCGGTCGAACCGCTGGACAAGATGTTCCGCGCTGCGGGCCTCAATACCGACAACCTGCTCCAAACCGTGCGTCGGGGCTATTCCGGTCAGGGCGGCCCACTGATGCCGCTCTCCTTCTCCACCAAGGGCGAAGAACCCTCGGTGGACGCCGAACGCGCCAACCGCATCCTTGGCCGCATGGATGAATTGAACCTCTATCGCATCGCCGCGCAAAAGGCGCCCTTTGCCCTGCCGGTCAAGAGCGCGTTCCGCTACACCTCGGGTTATGGCATGCGCTGGGGCCGAATGCACCAGGGCACCGATTTCGCCGCCCCCCATGGCACGCCGATCTACTCCACCGCCGATGGCGTCGTCACCCACGCAGGCTGGCTTTCGGGCTATGGCCGCCTGATCAAGATCCAGCACGCCTTCGGGATCGAGACCCGCTATGCTCATCTGTCGCAAATCCGTGTCAACGTCGGGCAAAGGGTCTCGCGTGGCGAGCGGATTGGTGATATGGGCAACTCTGGACGTTCTACGGGCACACATCTACACTACGAAGTCCGCGTCGGCGACAAGTCCGTCAACCCCATGATATACATCAAGGCTGCAAACAATGTTTTCTAAGAGCAAAATCAACGAACCCGCGCAAAAGCCCGCAGAGGCCAAACCGGCTGCCTCCGAGAACCGGCTCGATTCGGCGCGGCCTGACGCGCTGAATACGGAATTCAAGGCCTCGGCCCCCAAGGCCAAGCCGCCCGCCTCGGTGCTGTCCTCGGACCTGCACGTGACCGGCAACCTCAAGACCACCGGCGACATTCAGGTCGAAGGCTCGATCGAGGGCGACATCCGCGCGCATCTGCTGACCGTGGGCGAAGGCGCCACCATCAAAGGTGAAGTGATCGCCGATGACGTGGTCATCAACGGCCGCATCGTGGGTCGTGTGCGTGGCCTCAAGGTGCGCCTGACCTCGACCGCCCGCGTCGAAGGCGACATCATCCACAAGACCATCGCCATCGAGAGCGGCGCGCATTTCGAAGGCTCGGTGCAGCGTCAGGACGACCCCCTGACCGGCAACAAGACCGCGCCCAAGCCCGCAGCTGCCACAGCGCCCGCCGCGCCGAAGCCCGCCGAAGGCTAAACCAAGCACAGATCCAAAAAGGCGGCGTGGCCTCGTGCCATCGCCGCCTTTTTCATGCCTGCTGCCCTGCCTCTGCGGCGTGTTGCGCCCCATCGAAACTACACCCGTCCCGGGCTTGACCCGGGACCTCTCCGAGGCAGCGTAGAGGCCCCGGCTCGGGGGCCGGGGAAATATGACCCCGATCCGACGCAACGTGCTTTACGGCTCGCGCAGCGCCTGTTGGCTCTTGTAAAGCGGCTTCAACAGATATTGCAGCACGGTCTTTTCGCCGGTGTGCAATTCCACCTCGGCCTGCATACCGGGCCTGATCTCGATCCCCGCCTGCCGGGGGGTAAGCGCGCTCATATCCACCCGCAACGACACCTTGTAATGCGGATCGCCATCGGGATCGCGCGCCCGCTCATCCTTGAACGTATCGGCGGAAATGAAATCGACCCGCCCCTTCAAGGTGCCATAGATCGTGTAATCATAGGCCGTCAGCTTGATCGTTGCCTCCTGCCCGCGCCGGATATTGGCGATATTGCGCGGCTCGACCCGCGCCTCGACAAACATCTCCTCGTCGAGCGGAATGATCTCCAGGATTTCCTCGCCGGGGCGCACCACGCCGCCAATGGTCGTCACATTCAGATTATTGACCACGCCGCGCATCGGGCTTTGCAATACCGTGCGGTTGAGCTGGTCCTGACTGGCCCGTAAATTCTGGCGCAGCGTCGCCAATTCCTTCAAGGTCTCGGAATAGGCCTCGGCCCGCTCCAACTCGGCCTGTGTCACGATCTCGTCATAGCGTTTCTCGGCATCGGCATGGGCCTTGCGCGCGCGCGTGACCTCGATCAAGGCCACGATCTTTTTCTCCAGCAATCCCTCCAACAGCCGCTTTTCCTCGGCGGATTGCTGCATCACCCGCTTGGCGCCTTCGCTGCGCTTGACGAAATCCTCCTGCCGCGCCCTGAGCAGCGCGCGCTCCGAGGCCACCATTTCCCCGGCCCGTGCCGCCAGCACCTCGGGCACGACGAAATCGAACTGCCCGGCCAATTCCGCCTCCAGCCGCAATTGCCGCACCTCAAGACCAGCGATCTGATCCTGCAAATCCGCCACTTCGGAATTGAACCGCGTATCATGCAGCCGCGCCAGAACATCGCCACGCGCCACCACATCCCCCTCCTGCACCAGCAATTCCGCCAGAATCCCGCCCTCGAGGTTCTGGATGATCTGCGGCCGTGAGGTGGAAATGAACTCGCCCGGTGCGCGCACGATCTCGTCGATCCAGGCAAAGGCCGCCCAGAGGATGAAGATCCACACGCTCGCCGCACAGAGCCAGACCATCAGGCTCGGACCGCGCAAGCGCCCGTTCAGTTCCGCCAGAATGCTTGCCGTGCTGCGCGCGCCCACATCGCTCATGTCATGCCCCTCCCGGCCCGGTGCCTGCCGCCTGCGCCAGATGCGCCAGCACCTGATCGCGCGGCCCGTCCACCGCCATGCGCCCGGCTTGCAGGATGAGCGTCCGGCTCGTCAGGCTCAGGATCGGCATCCGATGCGTCGCAATCACCGCCGTGCGCCCCTTGAGCCATGTCTCAAGCCGGCTCACCAGCGTGCGCTCCAGCGTCTGATCCAGCGCCGCCGTCGGCTCGTCCAGGAGACACACCGCCGGGTCCTGCAACCAGAGCCGCGCCCAGCCAATGCTCTGCCGCTGCCCCTGGCTCAGCCCCTGTCCCCCGTCGAGGATCTCCAGATCCAGCCCCTTGGGATGGCCGCGCACAAAGGGCCCCAACCCGGCAAATTCCAGCGCCTGCATCAACCGCCCATCATCGCGCTCCAGCAGTGTCAGGTTCAGGTTCTCACGCAGGCTGCCCGTGAACAGCCGCACATCCTGCCCCAGATAACCGATCATCCGCCGCAGATCGCGCGGCGCGATCTGCCCCATGTCGGTGCCATCCAGCATCAACCGCCCCCGGCTCGGGGCGTAAAGCCCCGACAAGAGCTTGAGAAAGGTCGATTTGCCCGACCCGTTGGTGCCCAGCACCGCCACCACCTGACCGGGCTGAATAATCAGCCCCGGAATATCCAGCACCGGCGCGCCCCCGGCATCATAGGCAAACTGCACCTCGCGCAGCTCATAGGCCCCGGTCAAGGACGTGCGCCGCAAATAGCTGCGCCCCTCGGCCTCGTCCTGCTCTGCCAGCGCAATCGCATCCAGCCCCGCCAGCGCCGATTTCACATTGCCCCAGCGCGCCAACGTCCCCGATAGCTGCGTGAGCGGCCCTAGCGTACGGCTGGTCAGAATCCCCACGGCAATGATCGACCCCACGGTGAATTCGCCCGCAAAGACCAGATAGGCGCCAAGGATCACCGCCACGATATAGGTTGCCTGCTGCACGGCCTGCGCCCAGAAACTCAGCACCGATCCAAGCCGCCGCTGCTCGCTCGACTTGATCGCCTGAAGCGCCGTCAACTCGCCCCAGATCCGGCGAAACCGGTCCTCGGCCCGCTGCGTCTTGAGCGTATCGAGTTCGAAAATCGCCTCATGCAAGAGCCGCGCCCCCCGCGCTCCCGCCCCCTGCATCTCGTGGGTCAGACGCATCATCCGCTTTTGCAACAGGAAGCCGGGCAGCACCATGATGATCCCGCCCAGAATGAGCACCCAGACCACATTGCCCGCGATGGACGCCACCAGCGCCAGAAACACCACGATGAACGGCAAATCCGTCAGCGTTCCGATGGTCGAGGCGGTAAAGAACTCCCGCACCGATCCGAATTCCCGCATCGCCGAGAATATCTGCGACGGGCTTTTGCTCGCGATCTCTGATCGCATACCCAGAATGCGATCCATCAAAATGCGCTGCACATTGAGTTCTATCTGCCGCCCGGCCCCGTCCATCAACTGCGCCCGTGCGATCTTGAGCGCCGCTTCCATCAGCAGCGCCAGACCTGCCCCCGCCGCCAGAACCCACAGCGTCGCCTCGGATTGATGCGGGATCACCCGGTCATAGACCTGAAGCGCAAAGAGCGCGACCGCCACCGCAAGGATATTGGCCACAAGAGAGCCCAGCGCCACCTCCGCGATATGCCGGCGGAACCCGGAAAACTGGCTCCAGAACCAATGCGGCGCGGCCTCTGGCGCGTCATGCGCGCGGCTCAGGCTCTGCACCGGCGCATCGGCCCGCACCACAAGGCCGGTAAAGAACGGCTCGAACTCGGCGAGGTCCACCTCGGCCCGCTGATCGTCGCAGGTGGTATCATGGATCGTCAAGACACTGCCCGCCTGTGACAGCACCAGCACGAATTGCCCGCTCGTCATCTGTGCCAGCGCGGGCCATTGATCGGGATGCGGATGCGCCACGGGCTCGACCCGCGCCATCAACCCCGCCGCCTCAAGCCCATCGGCCATCGCGCGTGGCTGTGGCTGATCGGCGGGGCCACCGCCTGCCTTGCTCGCGATCATCGCCTCCAGAATGTCGCGCTCGACCGCCTCGACCCCCAAAAGCGCGGCATAGGCCACGCCCAACTTGGCCCGCGCCACCGCCCGCTCGCCAAACCGCGCAGCGGCGGGCTGCGGCCCCTTGGCCCCGCCCTTGCCCTCTGCCGCGCGCGCGCTGGTGGTGATCGTCAGGGCGACGGGGGCTTTGGTCAAATCCGACTCCCCTCCGCCAGCACGCCCAGATGCCGCGCCAGTTGCAGCCGCGCCAGCGCCAGTTCGTATTTCAGCGCCAATGCCCGCGCCTGCCGCTCGGCAAAGGTCTCGTAGACGCCGACCACATCCATCACGTCACGCTGCGCGGCATCATATTGCGCCTGAAAGAGATCCAGATTGGCCTTGGCGGTGTCGCGCAACATGCTCGCCTCGCCCACCTGCCGCGACAGGGCGCTCAACTGCCCCTCCAGCCGCTGCACGACGCGATTGCTGTCCTCATCAGCCTGCGCGCGGCGGCGCTTGGCGGCTTCCTTTTCGGCCTCGGCGACCTTCAACTGCGCCCCGGTGCCCAGGCCCAGCAATTGCTCGGACCGCAGGTTGAGCCCGAAACTCGTGTCGCCATTGCCCACCGTGCCCCCGGCGGTCAACCCCGGCAAGAGGCCCGCCCGCGCCATCACCGCCTCGGCGGTGTCGCGCTCGGCCTCGGCCATGGCACGCAACACATCAAGCGACTGCACCGATCCTGCATTGACCGGCACCTCCGACAGGCCCGTGATCCCGCCCAGGGGCCGCACCGCCATGGCGTTCAATTCCGCCAGCGCCGTGGCCTCGGCCTCTTCTTGCCCGGCCATCACCTCGCGGATTTCCGCCAGACGCGAGCGCAGAATATTGAGGTCGGACATATCCGACACACCGCCCTTGACCCGCTCCGACATGATCCATTCGAACCGGCTCATATCCTCCAGCGTGCGCCGCTCCAGCGCCAGACGCTCGCGCGCCTGCGATGCATCGAGATAGAGTGACAGCCCTTCAAAGACGCGCTTGTTGACATCCTCGGCCAGCATAACGGCGGCCACTTCGACATCGGCCTTGGCAAAATCGCGCTCGGCCTTCTTGCGGCCATTGTCAAAGAGCACCTGCTCGACAATCAACTGACTGACCATGTCGCTCAGGCTGGTCAGGCTGATGTTGGGTCCGATGCGCGGCAACCAGTTTTTCGACGCCGCCTCGGCGCGCAACCGCGCGCTCAGCAAATCCGCCTCGGCGCTGCGGCTATAGGCGGCCAGAACCGATCCCGCCACCTCGTCAAAACTGCTGCCCGGCACCAGAACCGACCGGCGCGCCTGCAAGTCGCGGATGATTTCCGATTGCGCGGCTTCCTTGGCCCGGGCCTCTTGATCGGGCCGCAGGTCCGGCCCCGCGGCGGCACGCGATACTTCGGCGTCGCGGCCCCCGTCACGCAAACACCCCGCAAGCGCCAGACAGGTCCCCGCCAGCAACAACCCCCTCGTTACAATCCCCATACATAGCCCTCCGACCTTCCGGCCTTATCTTTGGAGACGCGCGCCCCGGCACGGGCGCGCATCCCTGTTCGGCCTCAGGTAACGACCTGAATGTCCTCATCCACAACGATCCGGGCCTCGGTGCCCAGCGTGTAGATGTCATAGGTCTGACCGTCGATCACCGTGCTGCCCGCGGCCTCGGCCCCGCTCAGCGTGACGCGGTCATCCGCGCCGCCCTGCACCAAAACCGTGTCGCTATTGCCCGACAGGGCCAGAACCTGCGCTTCGGTCAGGCTCAGTTGCGCCTGATCGCCAAACCGCAGATCAATCGTCTCGATGTCAAAGGCGCTCAGGTTGGGATTGGCGATGTTGACAACCGATGTGCTGGTCTCGTCGAGCACGACATAGGTGCTCGCGGTATTGCCCCCGGCATCGGTGCTCGTCACCACAAGCTGCGAGCCATCCGAGACCGGCGATAGCCGCCCCGCCCCGTCGAGAAAGAAGTAATCCGTTTCGCCGGTGAACTGGTTGGCCTGCTCGCCCAGCGCCAATTCCCGCACATTGCCACCGGTGTCGACTTGATGGATGCTGACATCGTCCGCGCTCGTTTCCACCGTGGCATTGCGATAGCCGTCGCCCTGCCGGAAATAGCCAACGATCCCCGGCGTCTCGGGGGCGACCATGTCCAGCGTCAGGCTGCCCGTGATCTCATGGGTATTGCCCGCCCCGTCGGTGGCTGAAACCACCATCGCGGCCTGACCGTCCTGACGGGGAATGTCCCCGTTGGGCAGGGTCACCGACCAATTGCCATTGGCATCCACAACCGCCTGATAGGTGCGGCCAAAGAGCCGGACTTCGGCGCTCGATCCCGGCTCGACCTGTCCTGTCAGGGTCACACCTGCCGCCGCCTCAGAGATGTTGATGATGTTGTCCGGTGTCACCGGCCCATCCTGGCTCAGCTCATTGACCAATGTATCGACCCGCACCGTATCGGTGAGGAACGCGATATTGCCCGCCGGATCGGTCACATCGACCCGCAAGGCCACATCGCGCTCGCCGGGGGCAATCTCATTGGGGCCAAAATTCGCCACCCAATTGCCATCGGCCGCCACCTGCGCCTCGTGCTGCACCCCGTCGATGGTGACAAACACCCGGCTGCCCGGCTCGATCGTGCCCGTGACACTAAACCCGCCAGTGGCAACGTCATTGTTGATGACGTCGCGCCCATCCGCACCAATCGCAAGGTTGAGATCGCTGAGGCTGAGGTTGTCGACCTGCGTATCAACCCGGACTGTCGCCTCGACCTCGGTCGGGTTGCCAGCCGCATCGACCGTGCGCGCGTTCACCTCGGGCACATGCGTGCCGCGCGTGATCTCGGCGCTCTCGTACCGGCTCTGCCAGCGGCCCGTGGCATCGGCCTGCACCGTATGCTCGACCCCGTCGAGACTGACCACGACCGTCGCCCCGGCATCCGCCGTGCCCGTGACCAGCACCCCGGCATCGGCCTCGGCCCCGTTGATGACGCCGTCGCCACCAATCGCGCCAGCGTTCAGCGTCAAGAGACCGGCCTCGGTATCCACGCTCACGGCTTGGCGCAATTCGCTGACATTGCCCGCCGCATCCGTGGCCACCGCCACGATGTCGCCCGTGAAGGTGCCTGCCGCGATCTGCGCCCCGGTAAAGGTCGCGGTCCAACGACCATCCGCCGCCACGACCGCATCCACCACCGCATCACCAAAGCTCAGCCGCACCGTCGATCCCGGCTCGACCGTGCCGCTCATCGTGAATCCGTCGCCCTGCTCGGCGGCGTTGATCACGCCATCCGCGCCACCCGGCGTGCCGGTCATGCCGAAATCGCGCACCTCGGTGTCGACATGCACCGTGCCACTCACATCCGCCCGGTTGCCCGCCGCATCGACAGAAATCGCTGTAACCGGCGCATCATAGGTTCCGGCCGCCAGCGCACTGCCTGCGACATTGGCCACCCAAGTGCCCGAGGCGTTCGCGACCACATCCTGCGTCACCCCGGCAAAGGACACCGTTACCGTGGCCCCCGGCGTGGCGCTGCCGGTGATCGCCACCTGCCCGCCGGCTTCCACCAGATTGACGGTGCCATCGCCGCCGACTGTGTCGGTCGTGATGCTCAGATCATTGGCCTCGGTATCCACGCTCACGGCTTGGCGCAATTCGCTGACATTGCCCGCCGCATCCGTCGCCACCGCCACGATGTCGCCCGTGTAGGTGCCTGCCGCGATCTGCGCCCCGGTGAAGGTCGCGGTCCAACGACCATCCGCCGCCACGACCGCATCCACCACTGCATCGCCAAAGCTCAACCGCACAGTCGAGCCCGGCTCGACCGTGCCACTCATGGTAAAACCGTCGCCCTGCTCTACGGCGTTGATCACGCCATCCGCGCCACCGGGCGTACCGGTCATGCCGAAATCGCGCACTTCGGTGTCAACGCGGAATGTTCCGCTGGTGCTGCTGGCATTGCCTGCGGCATCGACCGTGGTCGCCGTCACCTCTGCCTCATATTGCCCACCGGGCAGCGTGCCGGGATCGAACTCTGCCGTCCAGGTGCCATCTTCGCCGACGACCACCTCGCGCGACACGCCCTCGACCGTGACCGTCACCGTGGCCCCCGGCGTCGAGGTGCCCGTGATCGCCACACCTGCGGCCTCTTCCACCAGATTGACGACACCATCGCCGCCGACCTCACCGGAATTGATCACAATCGGATGCGGCACCGTATCAATCGCCACCACATCCGTGACCACAGTGGAATTGCCAAAGCCATCCGTCGCGGTGATCACCACCTCGACCTCACGCTCGCCACCCGGAATATCGGCGGGGTCAAAGACCACTTGCCACTGACCATCCTCGCCGATCACCGTGGTTTCGGTAACCCCCTCGACAACAACTGAAATCTCGGCCCCCGGCTCACCGCTGCCGCTGATTTCGATGCCATCCTCGTAGTCCTCGGCATTGACGATATCATCGGTCGAAACGACACCGTCCTCGATGACCACCTCGGGCGGCGTGGTGTCGATCACCACCACCGGCCCCTCCAATGTGGTTTCGGTGCCATCGGGTTCCTTGACCACGACAACCACCTCGTGCTCGCCATCCTCGGGAAAGGTCTCGCCCTCAAAATCGACCTGCCACTTGCCGTCTTCATCAGCCTCGGTGGTGACGGTCTTGTCGCCGATGGTCACATCCACATCCGACCCCGGCTCGGCGTCGCCCGTGATGGTGATCTTGGGGTTTTCCTGATCGCCGCCAATCGTGATCGTGCCGTCCTCATTCACCGTGGGCTCGATCCGACCGCGGCCGCCACCGCCGCTATCGCCACCCCCGGCCACAACCGCCGCCGCAACACCAGCCGCCCCGACACCGCCCAGCCCCAAAAGACCGCCACCACCCAAGAGCGCGGCCCCCAGCATCGACACTTCGTCATCTTCTGCCGGCGCTGTAATCTCGTTGCCGCCCAGAAAGATCAGCTCCTCATCCGGGCTCCACTTGGCCCACTGCTCGGTCGGGCCGTATTGCGCATAGACCGGCCCATCGCCGCCCTCGCTCACCGTCACCTCGTTGAGATAACCGTCGGCGCTGATGAACAGCCGACTGACAGGGGCCCCGGTTGCGGAATAATATCCCTCCAGCACCACAACCCGGCCATCCGCCAGATTGATGACAAGGTTCGATCCATCCCGGGCATAGCCCTGGATTTCCATCTGCCGAAGATTAAGAGAAATTTCTTGTCCGCGACCCGCCGGGATGACAGTAACACCATCTTGACCCGGAATTGACCCACGCTGCGAATTGCCCGCATCTGTGCGAGCGACAAAATCAATCGCTTTCATAACACCACCACTCTGACCTCAGGGTTCGACACTTTGGTGTGTCGATTTGCTTTATTGCTTCATAATTATCTTTTTTCCGCCGCAATCGCTAGATGTTTTTGACGCAGCCCCCCCAAAATACGCCGCTTTTCCATAGATATGGACGGACTGAGTCTATTTGGGCACGCCTCGCCACACGGCTGAGTCGATCACACGTTTCGCAATACAATCATGCCGCACATCGCACCGCGTACCCCTGCGACGAGGGGTTGACGCGCACCCTGCCGATCAACACAGTCACAAAGGTTTCAATCCCGTCATCACAGGACCTTCCCCTTGACCACCCAACTTTCCGATACCGTTGGCCTTCTGCGAGAGTTGATCGCCTTTCCCACGATCTCCGAACTCAGCAATCTCGACATGATCGCCTATCTCGGACACCGGCTTGAATCGGCGGGCGCACGGGTCGACATCTTTCACGATGACATCGGCCACAAGGCCAATCTCTTTGCCACCATCGGGCCAGAGGTGGACGGCGGCATCGTGCTTTCTGGTCATTCCGATGTGGTACCGGTGGCCCAACAGGATTGGGCCTCGGACCCGTTCGAGCTGACCGAACACGAGGGACGGCTTTATGGGCGCGGCACCTGCGATATGAAAGGCTTTATCGCCGCCGCCACCGCCATGGCCCCCTATTTCGCGGAACGGGTGCGCGACCGTCCCATTCACTTTGCCTTCACCTATGACGAGGAAGTCGGCTGTTTCGGGGCGCAAGCCCTTGTCGAAAGCCTGCGCGCCCGTGGCCTACGCCCCGGCGTGGCCATCATCGGCGAGCCCACGATGATGCGCGTGATCGAGGGGCACAAGGGCTGCTATGAATATACAACCCATTTCTGTGGTCTGGCCGGGCATGGCTCTGCGCCCGACCGGGGCGTGAACGCGGTGGAATACGCCGTACGCTACGTCAACCGCCTGTTGGAGCTAAGCGAGGCCCTACGCGCACGCGCGCCCCGCGACAGCCGCTTTGATCCGCCCTGGACCACCATCAACACCGGGTCTCTCAAGGGCGGTGTGGCCCATAACGTGATCGCCTCCAACGCCACGATCGAATGGGAAATGCGCCCCGTTCAGGCGGCAGACGCCAATTTCGTCAAAGAGGACCTGCGCCGCTATTGCGAGGAAATGCTCCTCCCCCGAATGCGCGAGATTTACCCCGAGGCCAGCATCGTGACCGAAATCATCGGCGAGGTGGATGGGCTAGAGCCCGCAGAGGTAAACGAGGCGCGCGACATCATGATGGAACTCACCGGCGCCAACGGGGCCGATCTCGTGCCCTTCGGCACCGAGGCGGGGCTGTTCCAGAGCTATGGCATGTCTGCCGTGGTCTGCGGCCCCGGCTCGATTGATCAGGCGCACAAACCCGACGAATATCTCTCGCTCGACCAGCTCCAGCAATGTCTCGACATGCTGGGGCGGCTGGGTGACCGGCTTGGGCGCTGAGCACGTTGTCATGACGGGACCACACCGCCCCGGCCCCAGAGCCACAGCCTCCACCCCGCCGCAACGAGGTCCCGGGTCAAGCCCGGGACGGGTATGGCTTCGATCCAGCGCAGCACGCCCCAAGGGGCGATAGCGGCCGGCGCACAGCGCGCCGCCGCTCACACCCGCCGAAACGTCAGGTAGTGCGGCACGCGCCCTTCGCGCAGCGCCTTTTGCTCGTAGCGCGTGGAAATCCAGTCCTCCCACGGCCTGCGCCAGTCTTCAGGCCCCTCGGCCAACCACTCAAAGCCCGCGCGCGGCACTTCCTCTAGCGTCTGGCGCACATAATCGGGAATATCCGTGGCAACGCGAAAAACCGCACCCTTTTTCAACACCTTGGCCAGCGGTTGCAGATGCTCTTGCGTCACGAACCGCCGCCGGTGATGCCGCGCCTTCGGCCAGGGATCAGGATAGAGCAGAAACGCCCGCGACACGGAGCCCTCGGGCAGCACATCGAACATGTTTCGCGCGTCACCGGGATAAACCGCCACATTCTGCGCCTCTGCCGCCCGGATTTTCCCCAAGAGCATCGCCACCCCGTTGATGAAGGGCTCACATCCGATGATTCCGGCTTGGGGATTCTGCACGGCCTGATGCACCATATGCTCACCGCCGCCGAACCCGATTTCCAGCCAGACCTCACGATCCCCGAATAACGATTTCAGATCAATCGGTTGCCGATCGGGGTTCACGTCCCAATCGACGGCCCCCGGCGACAGTTTCGCCAGATCCTCTTCCAGATAGGTTTCCTGGCTTGGCCGCAGGGTCTTGCCCTTGAACCGGCCATAGAAATTGCGCCACGGCGCGCCTGTCGGATGTCTATCTTGGCTCATGTACAGTTAAACTGGCGCGCGAAGATCACGCGCCAGCCCTTTGATCACACAGCTTTTTTCAGAGCGTCAACCAGATCGGTCCGCTCCCAGCTAAAGCCGCCATCGGCCTCGGGCGCGCGCCCGAAATGGCCATAGGCCGCAGTGCGCGCATAGATCGGCCGCGTCAGCGACAGATGCTCGCGAATACCGCGCGGCGTCAGGTCCATGCACTGTGCCACGGCCTTTTCGATGGCGCTTTCATGCACCTCTCCCGTGCCATGGGTATCGACATAGATCGACAGCGGCTTGGCCACACCAATGGCATAGCTCAGTTGCAGCGTGCAGCGCTTTGCGAGCCCCGCGGCGACCACGTTCTTGGCCAGATACCGCGCGGCATAGGCGGCCGAACGGTCCACCTTGGTCGGATCCTTGCCGGAAAACGCGCCGCCGCCATGCGGGGCCGCCCCACCATAGGTGTCCACGATGATCTTGCGGCCCGTCAGACCCGCATCGCCATCCGGCCCGCCGATCACAAAGGTGCCCGTCGGGTTCACATGCCACTCGGTCTCATCACTCAGCCAGCCCGCCGGCAGAACCTCACGGATATAGGGCTCGACAATGGCGCGGATGTCGTCGCTGGTCTGGCTCTCATCCGAATGCTGGGTCGAGAGCACCAGTTGCGTCACCGCGACCGGGCGACCATCCTCATAGCGCAGCGTCAGCTGCGATTTGGCATCCGGCCCCAACGTGGGCTCAGCACCCGATTTGCGCACCTCGGCCAGCCGCTTGAGGATGGCATGGGAATAAAGGATCGGCGCGGGCATGAATTCCGGTGTTTCGTCCACGGCATAACCAAACATGATGCCCTGATCCCCGGCCCCGTCCCGGTCCACGCCCTGCGCGATATGCGCCGACTGCGGATGCAGCAAGTTCTGCAAGTTCAGGGTGTTCCAGTGGAAGGCATCCTGCTCATAGCCGATGTCGCGCACGCAATCGCGTACGATCCCGTCGATCCGGCCCATGAAATCCTTGAGTCGCGATTGATCGGTCAGACCGACCTCACCGCCCACAACCACGCAATTCGTGGTGGCAAAGGTTTCGCAGGCGACGCGTGCATTTGCTTCTTCGGTCAGAAAGGCATCAAGAATGGCATCGGATATCCGGTCACACACTTTATCCGGATGCCCCTCCGAAACGGATTCGGAGGTGAAAAGGTAATTCTGTCTTGACATGAAGTTGCTCCATTTGATGTCACCGCCACGCCAGGAAGCCGTTGTGGGGGATTAGCGCGTGGTTACGCCGCTCTAGAACCTGCGTCAATGCCTATATGCGCGCAGCTCTGCGCCTGTGATCCAACCGCGACAGACCCAGAAAAATAAGGAAAATTACCAGCATCGGCGCATCGCCCAGCCGTGCATAAACCGTTGGCGGCAAAGGCGGTGGCAGCGCCGCATCGCGCCAGCCCGCCTCCCCCAATGGCAGAGACTCAGTCACCCGACCGGTTGCGTCGATCATGGCCGAAACGCCTGTGTTGGCCACCCGAACCATTGGCAGGCCAAACTCGGCGCTGCGCAATCGCGCCTGCGCAAGATGCTGATAGGGGCCAGAAAACTTGCCAAACCAGGCGTCATTGGTGATGAGCAGGATGAAATCCGCCCGCCCCGGTGCCGCCCGCAGATCCTGCGGAAAAACGCCCTCGTAGCAGATCAGCGGCAAGGCGCGCCCCAACGCGCCCATCTCGATCACCTGCGCCCCCGGCCCCGAGGAAAACCCCTGCCCATTCTTGGCGGCCATGCCGTGAATCCCGAATTGTACCAGGTGGTCGCCATAGGGCATGTATTCGCCAAAGGGCACCAGATGGTGCTTGTCATAGACCGCCGCCACGCTGCCCCCGGCCTCAACCAACGCCAGCGTGTTGTAGAGCCGCATCTCGTCGCGGCGTTGCAGCCCCACCACCACCGGCACGCTCCCCGCCGCGTCGGAAATCACTTCCAGCGTGCTCGCGGCGCGCTCCAGCATCACCGGCACCGCCGTTTCCGGCCACACGATCAAGTCGGGACGTTCCCCGGCCGCCGAAAACGCCAATTGCCGATCAAAGAAACCCTGGATCTTGTCAGGGTCCCATTTTTCATGCTGCGGCGCGTTGGGCTGGACCAGCCGCACCGTGGCCGCCTCTGACCCTGCGCTTGTGTCAGGCGTCAGCAAGGCGCCCACAGGCCACAGGATCACCATGGCCCCCAAGGCCAGCAGCGCCCGTCGCGCACCGGTCATCGCCGCCCACAACGCCACCGCCGCCAGCAGCACCAGCGCCGTCAGGCCAAGCGACCCAAGGTACGAGGCCCAATGCAAGAGCGGCGTGTCGATCAGAACATGCCCCGGCTGCGCCCATGGAAAGCCCGTCAACACATAGCCCCGCGCCAGTTCGATCAGCCCAAGGCCACCGACGAACCCAAGCGCTCCGCCCCCCATGGCGCGGCCCAGCCCAAGGCCCACCGCCCAAAACAGCGCCAGCCCCCCGGATAGCCCCAAGAGCGCAAAGGGCGCCATCCAGCCATGCCGTGCCACATCGACCAGAAACGGCTCGATGATCCAGTTGAGCGAGACAACGAAATAGCCGGTGCCAAAGGCCCAGCCGATACCCGCCGCCTGTCGCCCCCCGGCGGCGCGCCGAAACAGCCCATAGGCAAGCGCAAAGCCCAGAACACTCAGCGGCCACGCCCCGACGGGCGCCTGCCCAAGCGCAGCCATGGCCCCCAGTGCCCCAAGCACAAGAAGACGCCAGCGCCCAGAGCGGCCCGCGACCTGATCCATCAGGGCCGCGGCCCGGCCTGTTTCACTCATTCCTGGCCTCAGGCAGACGCACGCGCACGCGCTTGATGCGGCGCGGATCGGCCTCCATCACCTCGATCACCGGCCCTGCGGGATGCTCGATCACCTCGCCGCGTACAGGCACCCGCCCCAGCAGCATGAAAACCAGACCGCCCAGCGTGTCGATCTCTTCCTCGTCGATCTCGTCCGCCTCGGTCAGCGAGATGCCGATCTCGGCCTCGAAATCCTCGAGCGGGGTCTTGGCAAGGGCCACGTAACTGCCGGGCTTTTCCAGCGTCCAGTAATGATCCTCGTCGATGTCGTGCTCATCCTCGATCTCGCCCACCACCTGTTCGATCAGGTCCTCGATGGTCACAAGACCGTCCACACCGCCATATTCGTCGATCACCAGCGCCATATGCCGCCGCTCGGCCTGCATCTTCTGCAACAACACGCCAATCGGCATCGACGGGGGCACAAACAGCAGCGGGCGCAACATATCCTCTAGCTTGAACTCCTCGGTATCCCCGTTGAACCCATGCCTCAGCGCAAAATCCTTGAGATGCAGCATACCGATAGGCGAATCCAACGTCCCCTCATAGACCGGCAGGCGCGACATGCCGCTGTCGCGGAACACATGCACAAGGTCCTCTTTCGAAATCGTGTTGGGAACCGAGACGATCTCGGCCTTGGGAATGGCCACATCCTCGACGGCCATATGCCGCAGGTTGCCCATACCCGGCACGCCATAGGCTTGAGCCGGATGCTCATGCTCAGCCTCGGTCACTTCGTCATTGGTCGAAAAAACCCCCAAGATGCGGCGGAAAAATCCGCCCGACTCTTCGGTGTCCTTGTCATCGTCCGGCGGCGCGCTCTGCGCTGCCATAGACGATCCGTCGATACTCTCGCCCATCCATCTCTTTCCAGGTGACGGGGCACAGAGGCCCCAGTACGGCTAATATGGGTCACTGACCCCAAGTTTGCCAAGTATCTCCACCTCAGTTGTTTCCATCAGAGTGGCATCTTGGTCACGCACATGATCATAGCCCAACAAATGTAACACTGCATGAACGATCAGATGCGTCACATGGTCCGCAAGCGGTTTGTCGCCTTCTGCCGCCTCGCGCGCGCAGGTGTCCCAGGCAATCGCAATATCCCCCAACTCCGGATCATACCCCGGCAAGGGTGGTTCAGGCACGGCACCGGGCATCTCTGCCCCGCGCTCCTCGCTCGGCCAGCTTAGCACATTCGTGGGCTGCGGCTTGTCGCGGAAATCCTCGTTCAGCACGGCAATCCGCGCATCGTCACAGCCCAGCAGGCTGATTTCCCAATCCTCCGGGTTCAGCGCCAGATGCTCCAGCGTGGCCCGCGCCGCATGTTCGGCCAAATCCTCCAGCCCCGCCGCCTCCCAGCGGTCGTCCTCGATCACCACATCGCACAGCACAGGGCTTAACCTTCCGCCTCGTAGGCCTCGATGATCGCGGCCACCAGCGGATGCCGCACCACATCCTTGGACGTGAAATAGTTGAAACTGATCTGCGGAATCCTGGTCAAGAGCCGCTCCGCATCCGCCAGTCCCGAGGGCACGCCGCGCGGCAGGTCGATCTGCGTACGGTCGCCGGTGATCACCATCCGGCTCCCCTCGCCCAATCGCGTCAGAAACATCTTCATCTGCATCGAGGTCGCATTCTGCGCCTCGTCCAGAACGACAAAGGCATTGCTCAGCGTGCGTCCGCGCATGAAGGCCAGTGGCGCAATCTCGATCTTCTTCTCCTCCATCAGTTTTTGCACCTGCTTGGCCGGCAGAAAATCGTTCAGCGCATCATAGAGCGGCTGCATGTAGGGATCGACCTTGTCCTTC
>NZ_CAXAUM010000015.1:0-82718 GCF_963972555.1 uncultured Roseovarius sp. | reverse complement strand
ATGGAATGGGCGTGGTCGATCATGATGCCCTTGCCGATGCGGGCGGCGGGGTGGATATCAACGCCGAACACTTCGGAGGCGCGCATCTGGAAGAAGCGCGCGAGATCACGGCGGCCCGTGGTCCAGAGCCAATGGGCGATGCGATAGGCCTGAATCGCCTGAAACCCCTTGAAGAAGAGGAGCGGCAGCAGAAACCGGTCGCAGGCCGGGTCACGGTCGTTGACGGCAACGATATCGGCGCGGGCGGCCAGACCGATTTCGGGATCTGAGGCGAGCGCCTTGTCGCAGATCTCGCGCAGGATCTGTTCGGGCATCTCGTTCGAGGTGAGCTTGAGCGAGATGCGATAGGCGAGCGCCGATTCGAAGGTCTCGTGGTGCAAAACGCTGGAATGGACGAGGCCGCCCAACAGCGGCTCGTCGGCGATGGCGGCCTTGGCCTCTTGGGCGATCTGCGCCCAGACCGGATCGAGTTCGGCCAGCTTTCGTCTTGTATGTGCCATGGGCTATGCTCCTCTGGGTCGTGGGAAGTATAGCAGATAGGCAGTGCGGGTAAAATGCAAAGGGGTGAGGGGAGATATCACCAAAATGAATGAGACGCAGCCTTTGGCCGGAGGTGTCCGGGTTCTGGTCTTGGGGGCCACGGGAACGATCGGCCGGGCGACGGTGGCCGCCCTCTGCGCGCGGGGGCATGAGGTGGTGTGTTACCTGCGACCGGAGGCGGAGGCGGCGGGGTTGCCCGAGGGCGTCACGCTGCGGCGGGGAGAGATTGGCGATCTCGCCCGCGCGGGATTTCGCGGCGAGCGGTTCGCGGCGCTGGTGTCGTGCATGGCGTCGCGCAGCGGCTTGCCCCCCGATGCCTGGGCGGTGGA
The DNA here is from genome assembly GCF_963972555.1 of uncultured Roseovarius sp. Lineage (NCBI taxonomy): Bacteria > Pseudomonadati > Pseudomonadota > Alphaproteobacteria > Rhodobacterales > Roseobacteraceae > Roseovarius > uncultured Roseovarius sp. The sequence goes on along the minus strand of NZ_CAXAUM010000015.1, from coordinate 81,849 downwards.
TCACGACGCGCATGTGGTGGCACTGGAGGCGGCGCAGGCGGCAGGGGTGGGGCATGTGGTGCTTTTGTCCGCGATATGCGTGCAAAAACCGTTGCTGGCCTTTCAGGCGGCCAAGCTGGCCTTTGAGGCGCGATTGATCGCGTCTGGCCTGCGCTATTCGATCGTCCGGCCCACGGCCTATTTCAAATCGCTGTCAGGGCAGATTGCGCGGGTGCAGGCGGGGCGGCCTTTTCTGGTGTTCGGAGATGGGCGGCTCACGGCGTGCAAGCCGATCAGTGACCGGGATCTGGGGGCCTATCTGGCGGGGTGTCTGGACGTGCCGGACCGCTGGAACCGGGTCTTGCCGATTGGCGGGCCCGGCCCTGCGATCACGCCGCGCGATCAGGCGGAGTGGCTGTTCAAGCGGTTGGGGAAGCCGGTGAGCCTGCGGCAGGTGCCGGTTGGGATGATGGACGCGATCATCGGCGGGCTGTCCTTGGGCGGGCGCATTCTGCCCGGATTGCGGGCCAAGGCGGAGCTGGCGCGGATCGGGCGCTATTATGCGACCGAGTCGATGCTGGTCTGGGATGCGGCGGCGGGCGCCTATGATGCCGAGGCCACGCCCGAAACCGGGCAGGACCGGCTATTCGATTACTATGAAGAGGTGATCACGGGGCAAGCGCGGGTGGACCTAGGGGCGCATGCGGTGTTTTAGGGGGGACGCTCATACGACAAAACGTCCGCAGTTGACCTGTTTTTACCCTTGCCCCCAATCACCCCGCGCGGATCGCTGGGCCGTCCCGCGGCCTAGCAATTTCGAGAGGGAGTTCAATGCTGTCAGGGCAAACGGACTTGGCAGGCATAAAGTGCCAGAAGGCACCGTTGTTTCGCTAGTCCCCGGCCCAGCGCTCCGCGCAGTTAAACGTCCTCTCAACTCCTAACCCACCCCCCGCATACCGCGGAGCATCCAGTCTCTACGCGCCCTCATCCGCAGGGCTTGCGTTGAGCAGGCCGTAACGCTCGGCACCGAGTTGGTCGTAAAGCTCGATCTGGGTTTCGAGATAGTCGATATGCCCCTCTTCATCGGCGATCAGCTCTTCAAAGAGGTTCTTGCTGACGTAATCCGCCACGCTCTCGCAATGAGCGCGTGCCTCGATATAGAGCGTGCGGGCGTCGTGTTCGGCGGCGAGGTCGGACTCGAGTGTTTCGCGCAGGTTTTGCCCGATGCGCAGCGAATCGAGTTTTTGCAGGTTGGGATGCCCGCCCAGAAAGATGATCCGTTCGATCAGCTTGTCGGCGTGCTGCATCTCTTCGATGCTTTCGGCACGGGATTTGGCGGCGATGCGGCCATAGCCCCAATCCTCTTGCAGCCGGTAGTGAAGCCAGTACTGGCTGACTGCCGTCAGTTCACTCCGCAGAGCCTGATTGAGATAGTCGATGACCTTGGTGTCGCCCTTCATGTGGTTCTCCCTGTGTGGATGCGCGACGGAGGCCGCGCAGGTGCATGGGTATGCTATAGCTATGCGCCTGACGCATAGTTTCAATGAACAGCGGCAAACATCCGCCGCAATCGGCGCGCTTGCCCAGCGCGCGATAGACCTTGCCGGGGGTGATCAATGTCTCGGGATCGGCCGCGCGCATCCAGTCCATCGCGCGGCGGATGTCGGCATCGGAAATGGCCATGCAGTGACAGATCATCATCGGGGAGGTCCCTTTTGCGGCTAGTGCCGGGTTGCGCTGGCGGGGTCGGGGATGCGTGACGCGGCGCGCGCGGCGCGGTGCAGGCAGAGGCCAAGGCGCGCCGCCGCATCGGTGAGGGGCAGGATGGCACGGGCCTGCACCAGAATGCTGGCCAGAAGGAGCGCATCCTCGCGCTCGCCCAGCGCCGCCTCTTGGACGAAGCGGGCAAAGGCAGCCTCATCGAGCCCGACGCAAGCGCACTGCGGCGCGTGGCAGCGCAGGGGGCGTCGGATATGCGGGCCCAGCACCTCGGTCAGGTCCTGCAGCGCCTCAAAGGCGGCAAGCGCCATCGGTTCGGCCATGCGACCACAGAGAAGAGCATGGGCGCGCAGCGCGCCGCCCGCGTTCCACGCGCGCAGGGCCGCCACGGTCAGACGGTTCAGCCCGTCCATTTGATTCATCTGATCTACCGGCATCTGTCCGGTCCAGTCGCGCGCGTGTTTCATTTGGTCAGGATCAGCTTGCCCGCGCGGGTGATGCGCAGCGTGTAGATTTGCCCATCCAGAACGATGAGCGCGGTATTGGCCCCGTTGGTCAGGGCGCGGGCGTCATGACAGGCGGCTTCGGCCACCAGAGCGGGGTCGGATTTGGTCTGGGCGCGGATCATGCGGATACCCCCGCGGGTGTGGAATGACACTGTGCCATGATGGTTTGGTCCTCTGTTACAGGTTGGGCCGGGCTGACCGCAGGACCGGGCTGGCTTGGCCTCTCTTTTCTGACTTAATTTATCAGGTATGTCAATTCTGATTTTTTTAGTTGGGTACTAAACTGTGCTGCGCGGGGCTTTGCCTGTCGGCGCTTGGGCTGAAAGATCAAAAGCATAGCTTGAAATTCCCGCGGGGCGGCGTAACTATCGACCGCGACGCGATGGACCCGGAAATGATCAAGTTCACCCTCAAATGCGCCGATGACCATGTGTTCGACAGTTGGTTTCAATCCGCTGTCGCCTTTGAGAAATTGCACGGTGCGGGCATGGTGACATGCGCGGTGTGCGGCAGTTCGGACGTGGACAAGGCGCTGATGGCCCCCAGCCTGCGCAGCGCCTCCGATGAGATACCGGCCCCCGCCCCCAACCCCGCCGAACAAGCGCTGGCGCTGCTCAAGCGGCAGATCGAGGAAAACTCGGAATATGTCGGCCTCAACTTCGCCCGCGAAGCGCGCGAGATGCATGATGGCCTGGCCCCCGAGCGCGCCATTTATGGCGAGGCGAGACCCGAAGAGGCGCGCAAGCTGATCGAGGATGGCGTGCCGGTGGCCCCCCTGCCCTTTGTCCCGCGCCGCAAATCCAACTGACCGAAAGGTATTTCCATGCATATCCTGATCACCGGCGCCAATCGTGGCATCGGCCGCGCTCTGGCCGATCACTACCGCAACGCGGGCCATGACGTGACCGCCACGGCGCGCACACCGTCCGGGGATGAGGTGGCGCTGGATGTGACCGATCCCGCCTCTTGTGCGGCGCTGGCCGCTGGGCTGGGCGACCGGGCGGTAGACCTCCTGATCTGCAACGCCGGTGTGTATCTCGACAAGGGCCAGTCGCTGGACGGCGGCTATCCGGCGCAGATGTGGGCCGAGACCTTTGCCACCAACGTGACGGGAGTATTCCTGAGCGTGCAGGCGCTTCTGCCGCATCTGCGGGCGGGCACAAGCGCGAAAATCGCGATCATTTCCAGCCAGATGGCCAGCCACACCCGCGCGCCGGGCGGCAGCTATATCTATCGGGCGTCCAAGGCGGCGGCGCTCAACCTCGGGCGCAATCTGGCCGGTAATCTGGCGGGCGATGGCATCGCCGTGGGCATCTATCACCCCGGCTGGGTGCGCACCGAAATGGGCGGCAATAGCGCCGAGATTTCAGTGGAAGAGGCCGCGACCGGCCTTGTGGCGCGGTTCGCGGCGCTGGATATGGCGTCAACGGGATGTTTTCAGACCTGGGATGGGCGCGACCACCCTTATTGAGCCTCAGGCGGCAAAGACCGCGTTCATATCGGCAAAGCCCTTGAGTTCCACCGGATTGCCCGCAGGATCACGAAAGAACATGGTCCATTGTTCGCCCGGCTGCCCCTCGAACCGCACGGACGGGGGGATGACGAAATCGACCCCCGCCGCCGTCAGCCGGTCGGCCACCCCGCGCCAGATGTCGAGCGGCAGCACCACGCCGAAATGCGGCATCGGCACCATGTGATCGCCGACTTTGCCGGTGGCCTGCGTCGCAAAGGGCGCGCCTAAGTGCAGGCTGAGTTGGTGGCCGAAGAAATCGAAATCAACCCATGTCTCGGTCGAGCGGCCTTCGATCCCGCCTAAGAGCGCGCCATAAAACGCCCGCGCCTCACCCAGATCGGTCACATTGATTGCAAGATGAAAGGGATGTGCCATAGTCTGTCTCCTCATGCCCGTTGCATGGCACCTAGCGATGCCGTAACCGGGTTTGCAAGATGTATGATGCGGGAGGACACTGAAATGACCTATGGATTTGACACGTTGCAGGTGCATGCAGGCGCGCGGCCTGATCCGGCCACGGGCGCGCGGCAGGTGCCGATTTACCAGACTACGGCCTATGTGTTTCGCGATGCCGATCACGCCGCCGCGCTCTTCAACCTGCAAGAGGTGGGGTATATCTATTCGCGCCTGACCAATCCGACCGTTGCCGCGCTGCAAGAGCGCGTGGCCACGCTGGAAGGGGGTGCGGGCGCGGTGTGCTGTTCCTCGGGCCATGCGGCGCAGATCATGGCGCTCTTTCCGCTGATGGGTCCGGGGCTGAATGTGGTGGTCTCGACGCGGCTCTATGGCGGGTCGATCACGCAATTCAGCCAGACGATCAAGCGCTTTGGGTGGTCGGCCAAATTCGTCGATTTCGACGATCTGGACGCCATTGCCGCCGCCATTGACGACAACACCCGCGCGGTGTTCTGCGAATCCATCGCCAATCCGGGCGGCTATATCACCGATCTAGATGCGGTGGCGGCGGTGGCCGACAAGGCGGGTCTGCCTCTGATCGTCGATAACACCTCGGCCACGCCCTATCTGTGCCGCCCGATCGAGCATGGCGCGACCTTGGTGGTGCATTCGATGACCAAGTTCCTGACCGGCAATGGCACGGTAACGGGCGGTGTGGTGGTCGATTCGGGGCGCTTCGACTGGTCGGCCTCCGACAAGTTCCCCTCGCTCTCGGCCCCCGAGCCCGCCTATCACGGGCTGAAGTTCCACGAGACCTTTGGCCCCTTGGCCTTCACCTTTCACGGCATTGCCATCGGGCTGCGCGATCTGGGCATGACGCTCAATCCGCAGGCGGCGCATTACACGCTGATGGGGATCGAGACGCTGTCGCTGCGCATGGCGCGGCATGTCGAGAACGCGGAAAAGGTGGCGAGCTGGCTTGAAGCGCATCCGGCGGTTGAGGCCGTGACCTATGCGGGGCTGAAATCCTCGCCCTGGCATGACCGGGTGGCGCGGATTTGCCCCAAGGGCGCGGGCGGGCTTTTTACCGTCGCGCTCAAGGGGGGCTATGATGCCTGCATGAAGCTGGTGGATAGTCTCAACCTCTTCAGCCATGTGGCCAATCTGGGCGATACAAGGTCGCTCATCATCCACTCTGCCTCGACCACCCATCGGCAACTGACGCCCGAGCAACAGACCGCCGCCGGGGCCGCGCCCAATGTGGTGCGGATTTCCATCGGGATCGAGGATGCCAAGGACATCATCGCAGACCTCGAGCAGGCGCTGGCCAAGGCGAGCGCCTGACCGGCAGAGCGCCGGGGCGCGACCGGATGGTTGGCCTCGGCGCGAAGCTGCTGTAGGATGGCGGGACACAGAACAAGGACTCCCGTCAATGCCGGACGAGTGTTAAAGCGTTCCCCATGAAACCGAATTTTGCCCTGTCCCTTTCTTTCGAAGGCATCGGCCTTTTGCACCGCACGGGCAGCGCGGGCTGGCATCTTGTGGGCGATGTACCGCTTGATGCGGCGGATCTGGCGGGGGAATTGGCAGCCCTCCGGGCCAAGGCGGCGCGGCTTGATCCCTCGGGATTGGCGAGCAAGCTGATCATCCCCGACGCGCAGATCAAATACATGGACCTGCCCGCGTCGAGCGCGCCGGACGGAGATTATGACAGGGCGGCCGCCGAGGCGTTGGAAGGGGCCACGCCCTATCATATCGACGATCTGGTCTATGACTGGAGCGTGGACGAGGGCCGTCTCTATATCGCTGCCGTGGCAAGCGAGACCCTGGACGAGGCCGAGGCCTTTGCGGCGGAACACAAGTTCAACCCGGTCAGTTTCGTGGCGCGGCCCCAATCGGATCGTTTCGCGGGCGAGCCGTTCTTTGGTGCGGCGGCGCAGGCGCAGGGCGTGGACCGCGACGCCGAGCCGGTGCGTATTCTGGGCAGCGCACGCCTGCCCGACGTTGCGCCGCCCGTCGAGAGCGCGGCGCCTGCTGCCTCTGATGCAGGGGCTGCAGTGGTGATGCCCAAAGCGTCAGAGCCTGCCCCGGCCGCCTCCCCGACCCCGGAAAAACCCACGGTGCCTGTGGTCAAGGCCGAACCGGAGCTGCCGGCGCTGTCTTTTTCCAGTGTCCGGGCCGAGCGGGGGGCGCCGATTGCGGGCGCACCCAAGCTGGAAGGGGCAGCGCGGATCACACCGCTGCCCGATACTGCCCCTGCCCCAGAGTTGCCGCGACCGGGCGCTGCGCCGCTTTTGACCGGCGGGGCCGATCCGGCGTTGACCGATCTGGCCGCAGCCAGTCTTGCACCCGAAGCGGCGAAGGGGTCTGGCCTGGCCGGGCTGCTCGCGCGCCGGGACAAGGCCGCGCCGTCCGAGAGGGTGGCGGCCGAGCCTGCCGATGAGGCCACCCGCCTGACGGTGTTTGGCGCGCGCAGCCAACCGGCGAGCCGAGGCAAGCCCCGGTTTCTCGGGCTGATCCTGACGGCGCTTTTGCTGCTGTTCCTGGTGGGCGTGGCGGCGTGGTCGACGATCTTTGGCGGAGGCGATACGTCGGACGGTTCGGGCGCGAGCGCGCCTGAGATTGCGTTGACGCCACCGATCGAGCCAGAGGTTGAGGTCGTACCGGACGTCACGCCGTCCGGGGCAGAGCCTGCCGCACCAACGCCGGAAGCCGTGGCCGAGACGCCGCCGCAACCCGAAGCGTTGACGCCGGACCAATTGAAGGCGCGCTATGCGGCCACCGGCATCTGGCCTGTCGCGCCAGAACCGCCCACACAAGCCGACACCACCGATCTTGATGAGTTTTACCTGACCTCGATCGACGAGGCGTTGAATTTTCAGGACGCCGTGGCGCTGCCCCCGGAGCCTGACAGAGCCCTCGACCGCCGCCCAGAGACCCCCGCAGCCCCCGCACCGCCGGGGACACAGTTCACCCGCGATGCGCGCGGCTTGGTGCAGGCCACACCGGAGGGCGCGCTGACGCCGGATGGGGTGTTGGTTCGGTCTGGGCCGCCGCCGGTTCGCCCGCCAGACACCCGGTTGAATCCCCCTGCTGCGCCAGAAGCGGCCCCAACAGCCGAAGCCACCGCCGAGGATGCGCGGCTGGGCGGTATCCGACCGCGCAGCAGGCCTGAGAACCTGATCGAGCAGCAAGAGCGCGGCGCGCTCTCGGGGCTCACTCGATCCGAGTTGGCGGCGTTGCGCCCGCGCGTGCGCCCTCAAGCGGTGATCGAGGCGGCAGCCGCCGCAGCCGCGCCGCCCCCTGCCCCCGAAGTGCAGCCTGCCGACATCAGCTCTGCCTCGTTGGCGGCGGCATTGATCGAGGCCAATCGCGGGGCCGTGGCCGAGGGCCTGCCGCAGGCGGTCGGCACCTCGATCAAGCCCAAGCTGCGGCCACAGGATCTGGAGCAGGCCGCGCGCGCGCCACAGCCGGATCGGGCGACGCCGGGGGAGGATGAAGAGCCCGAAATCCAGACCGCTGCCGCAGCACGCACGGCGCCCAATATTCCCACCACCGCCTCGGTCGCGCGGTCGGCGACCGAGACCAACGCCATAAATCTGCGCAACGTCAACCTGATCGGCGTCTATGGCAGCCCGCAGAGCCGCCGCGCGCTGGTGCGGCTGTCGAATGGCCGCTATCAGAAGGTGCAGGTGGGCGACCGGCTGGATGGGGGGCAGGTCTCGGCGATTGGCGACGCGGAGTTGCGGTATAACAAACGCGGGCGCGATGTGGTGCTGCGCATGCCCAAGGGGTAGCGCCATGCCCCTGCCCCATCCCATGCCCCGCTGATGGACGGGTTCCTGTTTCAGGCCACGGTTTACCTTGCCGCCACTGTGATCGCTGTGCCGATTGCGGCGCGGCTGGGGTTTGGCTCGGTGCTCGGCTATCTGGCTGCGGGTATTTTGATCGGCCCGGTTCTGGGGCTGGTGGGCGGGCATGAGACTGCCGAATTGCAGCATGTTGCCGAATTCGGCGTGGTGATGATGCTGTTTCTCATCGGACTGGAGCTGGAGCCGCGCGCGCTCTGGGATATGCGGCACCGGCTGTTGGGCTTGGGTGGGTTGCAGATCAGCGCCACGACGCTGGCCGTGATGATGGCGGGGATTTACGTTCTGGGGCTGGGGTGGAGCGTGGCCTTGGCGGTGGGGTTGGTCTTTGCGCTATCCTCGACCGCGATCGTGTTGCAGACCCTCTCGGAAAAGGGGCTGATGCAGACGGGCGGCGGGCGGTCGGCCTTTTCCGTGCTGCTGACGCAGGATATTGCCGTCATCCCGATGCTGGCGTTTCTGCCGCTCTTGGCAATGCCCAAGACACCCGAGATGATCATGGGCGAGCTGTTGTCGCGCGGCACGCCCGATGCGGGGCATGGGGCCAGCGGGCCGCATGAGGCAGCGCAGAGTTTCATCGCCTCCTTGCCCGGCTGGGGGGCGACATTGGTCACGATTGCGGCGGTGGCGTCGATTGTGCTGGCGGGGGTTTACCTGACCCGGCCGGTGTTTCGGTTCATCCACGCCGCACGGCTGCGCGAAATGTACACGGCAATTGCCCTGCTGATCGTGGTGGGGATTTCGTTCCTGATGACGCTGGTGGGGCTCTCGCCCGCCTTGGGCGCGTTTCTGGCCGGGGTGGTTCTGGCCAACAGCGAATTCCGGCACGAGTTGGAAAGCGATCTTGCCCCTTTCAAGGGGCTGCTTTTGGGGCTGTTCTTCATCACCGTGGGGGCGGGGATCAATTTCACCGTGCTGTTTGCTGCGCCGGTGCTGATCGTGGGATTGGCGCTGGCGGTGATCGTGACCAAGGGCGCGGTGCTCTATGTGCTGGGGCGGGTATTTGCCCTGCGTGGGCGCGATTTGTGGCTCTTTACCCTGTCGCTGGCGCAGGCGGGGGAATTCGGCTTTGTCCTGGTGGCGTTTTCGGTGCAGCAGCATGTGCTGCCCGCTGGCCTGAGCGAGGTGATCCTGTTGGTGATCGCGCTGACGATGCTGATCACGCCGCTGCTGTTCATTCTCTACGACGTGCTGTCGCGCAATCTGCGCGACGGGGGCGAGGCACCGGAGGCCGATACCATAGATCAGACTGGTCCGGTGATCATCGCGGGCATCGGGCGGTTTGGGCAGGTGGTCAACCGCCTGGTCCGTTCGAGCGGGTTCGAGACAGTGGTGCTGGATCACGACCTCATGGCCATCGAGCGGATGCGGCGGTTTGGCGTGCGGGGCTTCTTTGGCGATCCGACGCGTCCTGACCTCTTGCATGCGGCGGGGCTGGCACGGGCGCGGGTGCTGGTGGCCGCCCTCGATGATCCCGAGGCGACGGTGCGGCTGGTCAGCTTTGCCCGGCGTGAATGCCCGGACCTGCATATCATCGCGCGCGCCTATGACCGCACGCATGTGTTCCGGCTGTATCAGGCGGGGGCCAATGACATCGTGCGCGAGATGTTCGACAGCTCATTGCGCGCGGGGCGCTATGTGCTGGAAAACATGGGGCTGAGCGAGTTCGAGGCGGCAGAGCTGGAAAAGACCTTTTACCACCATGACCGGCAATCGGTGCGGGAACTGGCAGCGCTCTGGGACCCGGCGCGCCCGACGGTCGAGAATGACGCCTATATCACCCGCGCGCGGGAGTTGGAGGCGGAATTGCAGACCATGCTTTTGTCGCAGTTGGAAGAGACCGGCACGCCCAAGGAGTGAGCGGCGCAGGCGGTCAGGTGCCACCCTGTTCCTTGACCATACCGGTGAGGCGCGGACCGCCCCAGCGGCGGGTTGCGAGGCCCCCCACACTCTCATGCAGGCGTTCGGAGCGGTCGCGCCCGACCACGCGGCGGCTGCGCAGCAACAGGATCTTGCCCCAACCGGCCCATGTGCCCACCGAGGGCGCGTTGACATCCTGTGGAAAGCGCACGCGCCAGCCTGCGGGCAAGGGCAGCGCGCAGCCTTCCATCCGTTCGAGCATCCAGACCAGCGGGATATTGGCGAGCGGGCGCGCGGCGTGGATGCCGCAAAGCTGCCCGCCCACGTCCGAGTGACAGCCCCGGAACCAGACCTGTTCGACGTGACCGTCGAAGTCGGGCGGGCATTCCCATAGGACAGGCGTGTAGGCATTGCGCGTCTCATCGAGGGCCAGCGCGTGATAGCCGTGCCGCGTGGTGCGCCCGAGGTGGTGATTGTGAAAGCCATGGGCATCCGCGCGAAAGCGCCAGAGGACGGGGATGCGCAGGCCCAGCGCCTTGACCGTATCCCAGACGCCGATCATCTCGACATGCGTATTCTCATGGCAATTGGCGCGGGCAAAGGCCTGTGCGGCGCGACCAGAGGGCGTGCAGCGATAATGACGAAAGGCCTGATGCACGTTGCGTTCGGTCGCAGCCTCGGCGCGCAAGAGACCGATGCGGTCGATCACCCCGGCCAATGAGCGCACCGCATAGGCGCCGCGCGAATAGCCCAGGAGGAATATTCGGTCGCCGGGGCGATAGCGATTGGCGAGATAGCCATAGGCGCGGCGGATCTGCCGGTTGATGCCGCGCCCCATCACGATGTCACCCGTGGCGCGCCAGTCGCGCCATTGAATTCCCGCCTCGTAATAGAGCGAAAGATTGGCCCCCGACACCTCGCGCAGCAATTTGTAGGTGAGGCCGGCGTTGGTCTCATACCCCGGTGATAGGCTCGACATGGTGCCGTCGAGGATGAGCACATGGTTGACCGGCCCACGCCGGTGACCAAAGGCCGGATGCGCCTCATTCTGGCCCGGTCGAAGCCAGTCGAATACGCTCTTGGTCCAACTCCGCCACGACATGACGCACCTGCCTTTGCCCTTCGGCGGCGCGCCTGACCTGTTCCGCGCGCCGACGGATCATGGCCCCAGCTTGCGCAGAAATCCGTTGCGATTCCATGAAATTCGCCGTGAGCGCGGCGTTACAGTTGCGCCACGGTCACAACCTCGCGCAGGCCATAGCCGTTGAAATCGGTGCTGAGGCAGCGGGTATAGGCCCCCATGCCGGAAATCAGCAGGTAATCGCCCTCGGCCAGATCATCGGGCAAGGGCAAGGGATCGGGCAGCCGGTCGATGCTGTCGCAGGTGGGGCCAAAAACCACGCGCGGGCATGGCGCACCGTGGCGCGGCGTGCCATCGGGGGCCAGAACGCTGATGCGGTCCGGCGCGCCGATGTCGCGAATTTCGGTGAGGCCGCCGTAAACCCCGTCATTGAGGAAAATCGCGCCGCTGTCGCGCAGCGCCTTGACCCGCACTGCAAGGCTGAACGCCTCGGCCACCATGGCGCGGCCCGGTTCGCAGACAAGCGCCGGGGCATCCGCGCCAAAGACGCGGGCGACCTCGGCCCCGATATGGCTGAAGATCGCGCTCAGGTCCGGGGCATTGCCGGTGCGATGCGCGGCAAAACCACCCCCCACGTTGATCCGCGCCAGACGCACGCCCGCCCTGCGCGCCACATCCGCCACGACGCCGATATAGGCCCCCCACGCGGCGGGGTCGGCGCATTGGGTGCCGGGATGAAAGGTCATCGAAGGGGTAAAGCCCCGTTCTGCCACGGCGCGCAGCAGTTCCTCGGCCCGGTCCGGACCGACCCCGAACTTGGCCCCGAAATCATAGGCCGCCCCCCGCACCGGCAGGGCCAGACGCACGGTGATTTCGGCATCGGGGGCAATGCGCCCCGTCAGTTTGTCCAACTCGCGCACGCAGTCGATGGAATAGGAGGCAACACCCATTTGCGCCGCAACCTCGATCTCGGGGAGGGAGCGCACGGGGTTGTTGTAATGCAGCACGGCGCGTGGGCAAACGCTGCGCACGGCGCGCATTTCCTCGGGGCTGGCCACGTCAAAGGCGGTGATGCCCGCCGCCACCAGATTGGCCAGCACCTCGGCCCCCGGATTGGCCTTGACCGCATAGGTCACAAGGCCGGGAAACCCGGCCTGAAAGGCGCGCGCCGTGGCCTGAAGCCGGTCTGGCGAGAAATAGAGCAGCGCCGCATCGGGGGTCTGGCGCGTCAGATGCGCGCGCGGATCGGACCAGGGGGCGGCGTTTTTCATCGGGCATACCTCAATCTGCTGCGTGTTTTCTTTGAGTGTGCCGCGAATTCTCGTCGATTCAGGGTGGCGTTTCGTATAGATTGCAGGAAATCTTCGTCATAATGCCGGAGTCGTGATGCAAACCGACGAAACAGATCGCGCGCTGATCGCGCTCTTGCAGGAAAACGCCCGCCTGCCGGTGGCCACATTGGCGCGCCGGTTGGGTCTGGCGCGAACCACGGTGCAAGCGCGGCTGGAGCGGCTGGAAAACACAGGTGTCATCGCAGGTTACAGCGTGCGCTTGAGCCAGAGCGCGCGCCCTGCCCTCCGCGCCACCGCCCTTGTCAGCATAGAGCCGCGGTCGGGCCCGGCGGTGCTGGCGCGGCTGAAATCGCTGCCACAGGTGCGGCGGGTGCATACCACCTCGGGGCGGTTCGATCTGATCGTGATGATCGAGGCCAACACCACAGAGGCGCTGGATGAAACACTGGACCGGATCGGCGAGGCAAAAGGGGTCAAAGGCTCGGAAAGCCTTATTCACCTTTCGACCAAACTTGACCGGGGTGACTGAGTACAGCAGGCTGACCGCAATCACACCGGCGGAGTCGCGGACATGGACACGGTCAGTTTCAGGCAGATGAAGGATGGCACCAAGGAGGACTACGAATTCCTCACCGCGCATGAGATTGACCATACCCGACACACCGCCAAACGGCTGCTGAAAGCGCTGGTCGAGCTGGATCAGAGCCTGTCCGGCTATCAGATCACCCGGCTGGGGCACTCTGTTCAGTCGGCCACGCGGGCCTGGCGCGACGGCGCGGATGTCGATTGGGTGGTTGCGGCGCTCTTGCACGACATCGGCGACATCTATGCTCCCTACAATCACGACGAATACGCGGCGACGATCCTCAAGCCCTTCTTGCGCGAACAATGCACCTGGTGTGTGTCCACGCATGGCGATTTCCAGATGCTGTATTACGGCCACCACCTTGAGGGGTTTGACCAGCACAAGCGCGAGCGTCACCGGGGCCACGCCTATTTCGACGATTGCGCAGAGTTCTGCGAACGCTGGGATCAGGCCAGCTTTGATCCCGATTATGACGACCTGCCGCTGGAATTCTTTGCCCCGCTGGTCGAAGAGGTGTTTGCACGCAAGCCCTATGATCCGGCGGTGATCCGGGCGGGCGCGCGCGCGCCGCTCACCGATGCCGCCGTGGCAGAGGCACGACAGAACCGGGGCTAACGCCGCCCCAAGAGCCCGATGCGCCAGAACAGTGCCATCAAGCCCAGCCCCAACACCACCAGCCCGACGCAGACCGCCCAGAACGCGCGCGCGTCATCCGCGCCGGGAATGCCGCCCACGTTGATCCCCAACAGCCCGGTGATCAGCCCCAGCGGCAGGAAAATTGCCGCCACCACGGACAAGAGCAGCATCTGACGGTTCATCGTTTCGGCGCGGGCGTCCATGATCTGATCATGCACCACCTGCGCGCGGTCGCGGAGTGCGTCGAGTTCCTCGGCCAGCCGCGTCACCCGTTCTGTGGCCTCGCGCAAGCGGCTGCGATCATGGCTGCGAATCCACGGCATGTCCTCGATCTCGAAGGTGCTGAGCGCATCGCGTTGCGGTGCCATGTGCCGGCGCAACATGATGGCAATGCGCCGCACGTCGGCCAGTTCGCGCCGGTCCAGCACGCTCAGATTGTCGATCACCTGATCCTCGAGCACATCCAGCCTTTCGTTCAACCCGGCCACGACAGGCTCTGCCCGGTCCGCAAGCCGCAGCGCCAGACGCGCCACCAGTTCCGCCGCCCCGTCCGGCGCCTGATTGTTCGCGATCCCCTCCATGACATCGCTTACCGCCATCAGACGGCGCAGTTGCACGCTGACCACCACCCCTTCGGTCACCCACATGCGCAGGGACACCATATCTTCGACCTCGTCCCCGGGGTTGAGATTGACACCGCGCAGATTGATAAGCACGCCCGCCCCATGCACAGTCGCGCGTGGCCGGGTTTCAGGGGCCAGCAGGGCACGCAGCACCAATGGCTCCAGCGTCGTTGCCTCGAGCCAGTCACGCGCGCCGGGTTGGGCGCAATTGACATGCACCCAAGTCAGCGTCTCAGGCGCAGACCAGTCCGCAGGGGCCGTGCCGCCGAGATCAATCTTGCTGGCGTTGCCATCCCGGCGCATCCGCCATTGCCGGCCCCCCTCCATCTGCCTGTTCTCCCTGCCAATCCGTTGCGGGCAGTCTGCGTCACTTCGCCCCCTCTTGTCACGCAGATGGGCCAAGAAAATCCGTGCTTTGGCTTTTCCTCTGATCCCACATTAGGTAGAGCAGATGAAAACCCGTATTTGCAGGATCAAGACGTCATGGCGATGGAAAAAACTTTCGACGCGGCCGAGGCCGAGACACGGCTCTATCAGGCGTGGGAGGAGGCGGGCGCGTTCCGGGCCGGGGCAAATGCGGCACCGGGTGCCGAGACCTTCAGCATCATGATCCCGCCGCCCAATGTGACGGGCAGCCTGCACATGGGCCATGCGTTCAACAACACGTTGCAGGATATTCTGATCCGCTGGCACCGGATGCGCGGGCATGACACGCTTTGGCAGCCGGGGCAGGATCACGCCGGCATCGCCACGCAGATGGTGGTCGAGCGCAAGCTGGCCGCCGAAGGCGCGCCCACGCGGCGTGAGATGGGGCGTGAGGATTTTCTCAAGAAGGTCTGGGAGTGGAAAACCCAGTCGGGCGGTACGATCATCAATCAGTTGAAGCGGCTGGGGGCCTCCTGTGACTGGTCGCGCAATGCCTTTACCATGTCGGGCGCGCCGGGGGCACCTGCGGGGGAAGAGGGCAATTTCCATGACGCGGTGATCAAGGTCTTTGTCGATATGTATCACAAGGGTCTGATCTATCGCGGCAAGCGGCTGGTCAACTGGGACCCGCATTTCGAGACCGCGATTTCCGATCTGGAGGTCGAGAATATCGAGGTCGCGGGCCATATGTGGCATTTCAAATATCCGCTCGCGGGCGGGCAGACCTATGAATATGTCGAGAAGGATGCCGACGGCAACGTGACCCTGCGCGAGACGCGCGATTACATTTCCATCGCCACCACGCGCCCCGAAACCATGCTGGGCGATGGCGCGGTTGCGGTGCATCCGTCGGATGCGCGCTATGCGCCCATCGTGGGGATGCTCTGCGAAATTCCGGTGGGGCCCAAGGAACATCGCCGCCTTATTCCGATCATCACCGATGACTATCCCGATCCGAATTTCGGCTCGGGCGCGGTCAAGATCACCGGGGCGCATGATTTCAACGACTATGGCGTCGCCAGCCGCAATGGCATCCCGATGTATCGCCTGATGGACACGCGCGCGCAGATGCGGGCCGATGGTGCGCCCTATGCGGAGTGTGCCGCGCAGGCGCAAGAGATTGCGGAAGGGGCGGCATTCACGCCCGAGGAGATTGATACGCTCAACCTCATCCCCGACCATCTGCGCGGGTTGGACCGGTTCGAGGCGCGCAAGCGGGTCGTCGAGGAGATCACGGCCGAAGGGCTGGCGGTGATGGTGGAGGTCCCGGGGCAAGCCCGGGACGCCGAGGACAGCGCCGAACCGGCACCCGGGATGGTCCCCTTTGTCGAGGCGAAACCGATCATGCAGCCCTTTGGCGACCGCTCGAAGGTGGTGATCGAGCCAATGCTGACCGATCAATGGTTCGTCGATACCGCCAAGATCGTTGGTCCCGCGCTCGATGCCGTGCGCTCGGGCGAGGTGACGATCCTGCCCGAGAGCGATCGCAAGGTCTATTTCCACTGGCTGGAGAATATCGAGCCCTGGTGCATCTCGCGGCAACTGTGGTGGGGGCATCAGATTCCGGTGTGGTATGGGTTCGACCTCAGCGCGCCGGATTTCCACGATGACGAGGGCGATGGCACGCTCGATCTGGTAGAAATGCTGCGCCTCTTGAACGAGGGGCATTTGGGCCCGCTGATGGAATGTGGCGCGGATTTCGCGGGGGTCACGGACGCCTTTCACGAACGTCTGGCCAGCCTGCCGGTGCCGCTCGCCTCGATGCAGGTGGTCGAGGTCGAAAGCCGCGAAGCGGCGCTGCACCGTCTGGCCAGTGCCTTGGCCGATTATACCGCCACGCAGGACCCGACCCATCTGGTCTATCCGGTCTGGCGTGATCCCGACGTGCTCGACACCTGGTTCTCGTCGGGCCTCTGGCCCATCGGCACGCTGGGCTGGCCCGAGACCACGGACGAACTCAAGCGGTATTTCCCCACCTCCGTCCTGATCACCGGCTTCGACATCATCTTTTTCTGGGTCGCCCGGATGATGATGATGCAATATGCCGTGGTCGGGCAGAAACCCTTCTCTCATGTCTATGTCCATGCTCTCGTGCGCGACGAGAAGGGCAAGAAGATGTCCAAGAGTTTGGGCAATGTGCTCGATCCGCTTGATTTGATCGACGAGTATGGCACCGATGCCGTGCGCTTCACCCTGACCTCGATGGCGGCCATGGGGCGCGATCTGAAGCTCTCGAAAGAACGCATCGCGGGCTATCGCAACTTCACCACCAAGCTGTGGAATGCCGCGCGCTTTGCCGAGATGAACGGCGCCGTGGGCAGCGCGGGCGCGGTGCCCAGCCCCGCCGCCACGGTCAACAAATGGATCATCGGCGAGACCGCCAAGACGCGGGCCGCTGTCGATGAGGCGCTGGAAAACTTCCGCTTCAACGACGCCGCCAACACGCTCTATGCCTTTGTCTGGGGCACGGTCTGTGACTGGTATGTCGAGTTTTCCAAGCCGCTTTTGCTGGATGGCGATGCCGCGACCAAGGCCGAGACACAGGCGACAATGGCTTGGGTCATTGATCAATGTCTGATCCTTTTGCACCCGATCATGCCCTTCGTCACCGAGGAGCTATGGGGCACGCTGGGCACGCGCGCGAAGATGCTGGTGCATGGCGATTGGCCAACCTATGGGGCCGAGTTGATCGACGCCGCGGCGGACCGTGAAATGAACTGGGTGATCGCGCTGATCGAGCAAATCCGCTCGGCGCGGGCGCAGATGCATGTGCCTGCCGGTCTCTATGTGCCGCTCTTGGTGACGGAATTGAACGAGGCCGGGCGCGGAGCCTGGGCGCGCAACGAGGTGATGATCAAGCGGCTGGCGCGGGTCGAGAGCCTGAGCGATGTGGACAGCTTCCCCAAGGGCTGCGTCACCGTGGCGGTGGAGGGCGGCAGCTTTGGCCTGCCTCTGGCCGATATCATCGACGTGGCCGAGGAAAAGGCGCGGCTGGAAAAGACGCTGGCCAAGCTGGAAAAGGAATTGGGCGGGCTGCGTGGGCGGCTCAACAACCCCAATTTCGTGGCTTCCGCCCCCGAAGAGGTGGTGGAAGAGGCGCGCGAGAACCTGGCCCTGCGCGAGGAAGAGGACAGCAAGCTGCGCGCGGCGCTGGCGCGATTGGCGGAACTGGACTAAGCCCAACGCCTGACGCGACAAGGGACCGCCGCCCCGAGGCGGCGGTCTTGTCATGGCGCGCGGCCTATTGCGCGCGAAGGTGCGCCTTGCTGTCGAGAGATCACGCGAAATATCTTTGGAGGTCATGCAAAGCCCGCAGGTCAGGTGCATACTAAGGTTGTGCAGACCCCTGCCATACATGCAAGAGACCAAATCCAAATGCGTAAGTCGCTGGAAACCGTCTACGAATACAACGGCAGCCGTGCCAGTCTGACAGATGGCTGTGTCGTGAATTCCAGCCTCATCGACGCGCGTTCCGGGGGGCTGCTGGCCTTGATCGAAACCCCTGACAAGACCCTGTCACAGGCCACGAACGGACTATGCCGGTTCAGCCTGCGGAATGGGTCGGTCCGGCATCAACCCATCGACTATATCGGCGCGGGCCATGTCTCGGCCGTCAGTCGGCGCGGGCGCGGGCTTTGCACGCGTGCGGTGACGGCGTTTGCCGTGAATGGGCAAATCTACCTGATCGCGGCGCGGGGGCTGCCGCCTCTGTCGGGCATGTCGATCACTTTCGAAGTCGCTGCGACGGTCTCTCACCGCCTCACTTCAATTCCACCTCTTTTGGTAAAGGGCACACCCATGGAAAATCAGTCTGGACCTACACCGATCAAGACCTCTGCCGTTGGACCCATGCTTCTCGCGCTGGCGCGGAATCGCCGCGTCGCGGCCGTCAATGCCCATCCCCGGCTCGCCTATGTCGCGCGGTTGCGCGACCATATGGGGCTCCAGCACGAGATCGCCTTTGCGACCTCGACCGAGTTCGAAAGCATCGAGCAGAACACGCATGAGAACGGCCTTTGCAGCAAGATCGAAGTGCTGGACATGAATGTGCGCGCGATCAAGCCGCGCCCTCTGGTCTTGTCGCCCTGCCAGCGCATCAAGGCGTATCATGCGATGGCAATCGCAGCGGAATAAGGCACCCACGCGGGGGATCAGGCGCGCGTCCAGCGGTGCATGACATCGCCGCCCAGGTCGCGTGTTTCGACCAGCCGGTAGCGCACAGCCTCGTCGAGGCGGGCAAGGCCCAGTGCCCCCACCCCCGGCAGCCCTTCGGCGCCGATGGCCAGACCGGCGGTAAAGCCGATCAGCTCATCCACAAGCCCCGCCGACAGGAGCGACGCCGCGAGCGCGCCGCCACCTTCACAGAAAACCCGTGTCAGCCCTTCGGCCCCCAGCGCATTGAGCACCGAGACCGGGTCGACCTGGCCCTGTGTCACCTCGCAGGACAAGAGCCGCGCGCCAATGCCCTGCCAGGCCGTGACCAGCGCCGGATCGACATGCGGCCCGTGACAGAGCCAGAGCGGCACGTCGCGCGCCGTGCGGGCGAGATTGGACAAGAGCGGCAGATCGAGGCGGCGCGAGACCACGACGCGCACCGGCTGACGGCGCGGGCCCATGTCACGCACCGTGAGTTGCGGATCATCGGCGCGCGCCGTGCCCGCCCCCACCATCACCGCATCGTGGCGCGCGCGCAGGCCGTGGACCACGCGCCGCGCCTCTGGTCCGGTGATCCATTGGCTATGGCCGGTGGCAGTGGCGATGCGGCCATCAAAGCTGGACGCGAGTTTGAGCGTCACCAGAGGCCGCCCGATTTCATTGCGCATGAGGAACCCGGCCAGATCGCGCCCGGCCTCATTGGCCAGAACCCCGGTGCGCACCTCGATGCCTGCCGCGCGCAGCATGGCAAAGCCCCGGCCCGCGACGCGCGGGTCATTGTCGTCAAAGGGGGCCACCACGCGCGCGATACCTGCCGCAATCAGCGCGTCGGCACAGGGCGGGGTCTGGCCGTGATGCGCGCAAGGTTCGAGCGAGACATAGGCCGTGGCACCGCGTGCCAAGGCCCCGGCCTGTGCCAGCGCCTGTGGTTCGGCATGGGGTCGCCCGCCCGGCGCGGTCGATCCGCGCCCGACGATGCGGCCATCCTTGACGATGACACAGCCCACGGCGGGGTTGGGCGCGCATTGGCCCATGCCCCGCCGCCCCAGCGACAGGGCCAGCGCCATAAAGCGGGCGTCGGCGGCGCTCACGCGTCCGGTTTGGGATTGAGGGCCGCGTCCTCGGGCCGCAATTCGCTGACGAAGCGGTCGAAATCATCCGCTTCCTGAAAATTCTTGTAGACGCTGGCAAAGCGGACATAGGCCACGGTGTCGATCCGCGCGAGGCTTTCCATCACGATCTCGCCCACGGTTTTCGAGGGAATATCGGTCTCGCCCATGCTTTCCAAGCGCCGCACGATGCCGGAAATCATCTGTTCGATGCGCTCTGGCTCTATGGGGCGTTTCTGGAGCGCTATCCGGATCGAGCGTTCCAGTTTGTCGCGGTCGAAATCCTCGCGGCGGCCATTGGATTTGACGACGACCAGATCGCGCAATTGCACGCGCTCATAGGTGGTGAAACGCCCGCCGCAACCGGGGCAAAACCTGCGCCTGCGGATCGAGACATGCTCTTCTGCGGGGCGCGAGTCCTTGACCTGTGTATCTATATTTCCGCAAAACGGGCAGCGCATTGGCCGTCCCCCTTTTCTGTCCTTGCCTCTTGGGTCATGGGTCTGATGCCCAGTTATCCACATCCACTATAGGACAGCCGCAAGGTTTTGGGTAGGGGGGATTTTAGCGCCCCAGATCATGGGGCGCAGGCATCGGCAAAAAGGACTCAATAGGTGTATTTCACCGTTCCTGCAAGGCATTTCAGATGCGCTATTTCGCCCTTGCCGTCCTGCAACACCACCACGCCGCCAAAGCGGCTGTCGGGTTTTTCGGGGTCCACAGCGTCAAATTTATCAAAGCCTGCGTAGACCTCATAAATCACGGCATTGTTGCGCAGGCGGATCGCCTCCCAGATGGTGCGGCCGATGCCGGGCCATGGCACGATGTCGGCCCCTTCGCCGATCGGGCGCGTGAGGGCGAGTTCTGGCGTGCCGCCCTTGGGTCCAAAGCTATAGCTCACTTGGGTCTCGCTGCGGCAGACATGCAGCGCCTTGCCGCCCCGTTCCATGTCGCAACTAAGGAAAAGCGTCTGACCCTCCGGGCAGGCGTTGGCGGGCAAGGCGATGAGGCTCAGGAGTGCTGCAATCCATCTGTGCATCTGCGGCCCCCCTGCCCTTGTGCCTGCTCAGTTCTCCGACAGGGCCACCTTCATATCGGTGACCTGATAGATCACCTCGCCATCTGCCTCGACCCGGCCATTGGCGACCCCCATGGTCAGGCGCCGCGTCTGCACCGCCTTCGTGAAATCCACATAATAGGTCAGCATCTTGCGGTCCGGCCGCACCATGCCGGTGAGTTTCACCTCCCCCACGCCCAGCGCATAGCCGCGCCCCTGCCAGCCGCGCCAGCCAAGGTTGAAGCCAGTCAGTTGCCAGAGCCCATCGAGCCCGAGACAGCCGGGCATGATCGGGTTGCCGGGGAAATGGCATTTGAAAAACCACAGGTCCGGGGTGATGTCGAATTCCGCCACCACATGCCCTTTGCCATGCGCGCCGCCATCACCGGATATCTCGGTGATGCGGTCCATCATCAGCATGGGTGGTTCGGGCAATTGGGCGTTGCCCGGTCCGAACAACTCGCCTCGGGCACATTTAAGCAGGTCGTCACGGTCGAAGCTGCTTGGATAATCGGCCATGCAGGCGGCCCCCTTCATTGCAAATACCGGTCTCTGCCCCCTCTATCATCCCGCAAAAGGCGCATGCAAGCCTGCGACAACACCGCCCCTCGATTTGGCCAGCGCAGGAAATTAATTGAAACCACCCCCATGCAGGCCCTATATTGATGGAAACACGGGATGAACGACACGATGACAGCCAATGCCACGATGCCCACTGAGGCCGGAACGATTGCCGGAAAATGGCTTTCTGATGCAGGATTGAGGCCCACGCGGCAGCGCATGACGCTGGCCACGCTGCTGATCGGCGATGGCAAACACCGCCACGTGACCGCCGAGAGCCTCTATGCCGATGCGCAGAACAGCGATGAGGCGGTGTCCTTGGCCACCGTCTACAACACGTTGCGCGCGTTTTGCGATGCGGGGCTCTTGCAAGAAGTGACGGTGGATGGCTCGAAGAGCTATTTTGACACCAACACGGTCGATCATCCGCATTTCTACTGGGAAGACGAGAACCGGCTGAGCGACGCCCCGGCTGCCGAGTTGGAAATCGCGCGCCTGCCCAAGGCCCCGGACGGGGCCGAGATCACCTCGGTGGATGTGGTGATCCGCCTGCGCCGCACCAAGTGATCCCGCGCAGCATGCGCGCTGTCAGCTACACGCGCTTTGGCGCGCCCGGCGATGTTCTGGAATTGAGCGACGTTGACACCCCTGCCCCATCGGCGGGAGAGGTTCTGGTGCGACTGCATGTCTCGGGGGTCAACCCATCGGATGCCAAGGCGCGGGCGGGCAACCGGCCCGGCGTCACGAAACCCGCCTATCCGCGAATCATCCCGCATTCGGACGGGGCCGGCGTGATCGCGGCGGTGGGCGCAGGCGTCAATCCGGGCCGCATCGGTCAGCGCGTCTGGGTCTGGAATGGCCAGTGGCAGCGCAGCCACGGCACCGCCGCCGAATTCATCGCCCTGCCCGCAGAGCAAGCCGTGCCTTTGCCAGAGGGCGTGTCGTTTGACGTGGGGGCCACGCTCGGGATTCCGGGGCTGACCGCGGCGCAAACGGTGTTTGGCGGCGGCGATGTGGCGGGGCAGACACTCCTGATCTCGGGGGGCGCGGGGGCGGTCGGGCATAATGCCGTGCAATTGGCCCATGCCGCCGGGGCAGAGGTGATCGCAACCTGCTCAGCCCCGGCGATGGAGCGGGTGCGCGCGGCGGGCGCGCGCCATGTGTTCGATTACGCCGATCCCGATCTCGCGGCACAGATCATGGCGGCGACGGCTGGGCGCGGTGTTGCCCGCGCCATCGAGGTGGAATTCGGCCAGAACGCCGCTTTGCTGGCCGAGGTGATGGCCCCCAACGGCACCATCGCCGCCTATGGCTCGGGCAAGGACATGGCCCCGACGCTGCCCTTTGGCCCCTATCTGTTCAAGGCGCTCAAGATCGACATCACGCTGATCTATATCCTGCCATGGCCCGCGCGCGAGGCGGCGATTGCCCGGCTGCATGCCGCCCTTGAGGCGGGCACGCTGCGCCCGGAGATTGCGATGCGCCTGCCGCTGGCGGACTGTGCCAGCGCCCATGAGGCGGTGATGACACCGGGACGCGCGGGCGCGGTGCTGCTC
This sequence comes from uncultured Roseovarius sp., assembly GCF_963972555.1. NCBI lineage: Bacteria > Pseudomonadati > Pseudomonadota > Alphaproteobacteria > Rhodobacterales > Roseobacteraceae > Roseovarius > uncultured Roseovarius sp. The sequence continues at coordinate 58,925 of NZ_CAXAUM010000015.1, read as the reverse complement.
GAAATCGGCTGAGCGCCCCGGATCGGCGAGCACCACGGGCTGCTCTGGTATTTACAATTCACATCAAACAGTTGACCGAAATTTTTTCGGCGCCTCGGAATATTCTCCGGGGTGCTGCGTTTTCTGATCACGAGATCATCAACACGCTCATTGAATGACGAAAGGGAACGGGTCATGACGACACCAGCACTCAACAGGCGCCTCTTTGTTGCGTCCCTCGCCGGAGGCGCGCTGACGGCGGCGACCGGATGCGTCCCGGATATGCCGGTGATCCAGACGCCGGGGGCGGTGGCACAGCTTGGGTTCGGGCTCTGGGCGGGGGTGCCCGGCGCGAAATTCGGGGATCGAGTAGACCGGACCGTCGGGGTGCGCCGGATCGCGGGGCCGCTCACCTGGACCCATCCGGTGACAGGCCAGAGCATGACGGTCTATGTGCGCACGAAATGGGAGCAATCCGGCACCAAGACCAGCTATTACACGCTGCGCCGGGACGGCACGGCGCTGGCGCGGGTGCTCGACAGGCGGCCCGGTGCGGCTGACAGGTATTTTACCGACGACGCCTTTTTCCCGGTTGGCCCATGGCGGAGCGGGATATCCCGCAGCTACACCATGTCGGAACATTCGGGCGGCAAGGCGACGCGCTATCAGGTGACACTCACGGTGACGAAAGCGGCCTTTACCCACAAGGGGCATTCCGGTTCGATGGAATATATCTGGACCGAGCGGAACCAGTCGGGGCGCAAGACCAAGGAGTTGCGCTATGTCTACAGCCCCGGCATCGGGTTGGTGGATGTCAAGAACCTGATGAAATAACCGCAGGGGCACCCGGGATCAGAGGTGCGTCGAGGCGGGTTCACGTCGCCCCGGCCTTCGAGCCGGGGCCTCCACACTGCTGCGGCGCGGTCCCGGGTCAGGCCCGGGACGGGTGTATTTCCCATTGATCGTAACGCACCCGAGAAAACGCCGGTCGCGCCCCTTGGGATGTGGCCGATCAGGCGATGGCCACCAGTTCGATGGCAAAGGTCAGGTCCTTGCCCGCGAGCGGGTGGTTGGCGTCGAGCACGACCTCGGTGTCGGACACTTCGGCCACCGTCACCGGCAGAACCTGACCCTGCGGCGTCTGCATCTGCAACTGTGTGCCCGGATCAAGCGGGATTTCCGCCGGAATGTCCGCGCGCGGCACGGCCTGACGGGCGTTAGGATCAGGCTGGCCATAGGCCATGTCGGCGGGCACCTCTACCGTCTTCTTGTCACCCACGACCATGCCGGGGATCGCGGCATCGAGGCCGGGGATGATCTGGCCTGAGCCCACGGTGAATTCGAGCGGATCGCGGCCCGCGCTCGAATCAAAGGTGGCACCATCGGCCAGCGTGCCGGTGTAGTGAATACGGACGGTATCGCCCGGTTTGACCTGCGTCATGGGATTTCCAATCTGTTGGGGGGGATGGGTTTGCAAGGCCACGCAGAATTGCGCGGGTGCTTGATGCGACTGAGGGGCAATTTAGGCAACCCGATCCGGATTTGCAAACCAAAGCCTGCCGCTCACGCGCCCGTGTGCGCCGGGCCCTTCCCTTTTCCTGCAAATCCGTGACAGTCTGCGCGCAACCATCGAGGGGGATACCATGCCGATTACCACCTGCATTTTCGATGCCTATGGCACGCTCTTTGACGTGGCCGCCGCCGCGCGCAATGCCGCGACGGAACCGGGCCGCGAGGTCTTTGCCCGGCATTGGCCCGCGATTGCGGAAAAATGGCGACTGAAACAGTTGCAATACACCTGGCTGCGCGCTGTGATGGGCCAGCATACCGGGTTCTGGCAAGTGACACAGGACGGGCTGGATTGGGCGCTGGAATCGGAGGGGTTGCAAGACGATACCGACCTGCGCGACCACCTCCTGCAGCTCTATTGGGAGCTGGAGGCCTACGCGGAGGTGCCCGCCATGCTGCGCGCCCTGAAAGCGGCGGGGATGAATACCGCGATCCTGTCGAATGGATCACCGGATATGTTGCAGGGGGCGGTGAAATCGGCGGGGATTGGCGATCTGCTCGACGATGTGCTGTCGGTCGAGAGCGTGGGCATCTTCAAGCCTGCGCGCGTGGTCTACGATCTGGTGGGGCAGCGGTTTGGCTGTGCGCCGAACGAAGTGCTCTTTGTCTCGTCGAATGGCTGGGATGCGTCTGCCGCGTCGGGCTATGGGTTCACGACCGCATGGGTCAACCGCGCGGGCGATCCGGTGGACCGCCTGCCCGCGACACCGCACCGGCAGCTGCGCGACCTGACCGGCATTCCCGATCTGGTGCGCGGCTGATGGCGCGGTTTACCACGTCCGATGGTCTGTCGCTGTATTTCACCGATGAGGGCGCCGGCGCGCCGATCCTCTGCCTGGCCGGGCTGACACGCAACAGCGCCGATTTCAGCTTTGTCTTGCCCCATCTGGCGGGGCATCGCGTGATCTGCATGGATTATCGCGGGCGCGGGCAATCGGATCATGCGCCCGATTTCATGTCCTATAACATCCTGCGCGAAGGACAGGATGCAATAGAACTGATTGATCACCTGGGCCTGGAGCGTATCACGCTGATCGGCACGTCGCGCGGGGGGCTGATCGGCATGGCGCTGGCCTATGGGCACCCCGCGCGCCTGAGCGGTGTCGTGCTCAATGACATCGGGCCAGAGGTGGCCCCCATCGGGATCGAACGGATCATGGATTACGTGGGCAATGAGCCGGCGCAGCCCGATCTGGACAGTTGCGCCGCCGCGCTTGCCCATGTCCATGCCGCAGGATTTCCCGGTGTGTCGCTGGATCGCTGGCGGCAACAGGCAGAATTCATGTTCCACGAGAAACCGGGCGGAGGCCTTGGCCTGCGCTATGATGCGCGGCTCCGCGATGCGCTGGTGGGCCAAGCGGGCGCGGGTGAGGCGGTTGACCTCTGGCCGCTTTACGACGCGCTCAAGGATATTCCCACCGCCGCGATCCGGGGGGCGAATTCCGACCTCCTGAGCCTTGAAACCTTCGCCAAGATGCAAGAGCGTCACGCGAGCCTGATCACCGCCACCGTGCCCGACCGGGGCCATGTGCCTTTTCTCGATGAACCTCACGCGCTTGCCGCAATTCACGCCCTCTTGGACCAGATAAAATGACCGACATCACAATGATCCGCGCCGCCGCCGCCCGTCTGGCGGGCCATGCAAGGCGCACGCCGCTCTTGTCCTCGCCCTTTCTCGACGAGATCGCCGGACGGCGTGTGTTCGTCAAACCAGAGTGCCTGCAGCACACAGGCAGCTTCAAGTATCGCGGCGCGCGCGCGGCCGTTTCGGCACTCGATGAGGGCACCCGCGCGCGAGGCGTGATCGCCTTTTCCTCTGGCAACCATGCGCAGGGCGTGGCTCTGGCGGCGCGGCAATTCGGGGTGCCCAGCGTGATCATCATGCCGGCAGACGCACCACGCATGAAGATCGACAACACCCGCGCCCTGGGGGCAGAGGTGGTGCTCTATGACCGCGCCACCGAGGATCGCGACGCCATCGGCGCAGGCCTGAGCGCCGAGCGCGGTCTGACGCTGATCAAACCCTATGACGAGCCGGAGGTGATCGCAGGCCAAGGCTCTGTCGGTCTTGAGATTGCCGAGGATGCGGCGGCCATGGGCATCACCCGCGCCGATGTGCTGGTCTGTTGCGGCGGCGGTGGGCTGACCTCGGGCATCGCCCTTGCCCTTGAGGCCGATGCGCCGGGTCTGCGCGCGCGCCCCTGCGAGCCGGAGGAGTTCGACGATGTGACCCGCTCGCTGGCATCGGGGCAGGTGATGCGCAACGCGCGCACCTCGGGCAGTCTCTGCGATGCCATCGTGACACCGCAACCGGGGGCGATCACCTTTCCGATCATGAAGCGGCTCTGTGGCCCGGGGCTTGTCGTGAGCGAGGATGAGGCGCTGCGTGCCGTGGCGCTGGCCTTTTCCCGGCTCAAGCTGGTGGCAGAACCGGGCGGTGCCGTGGCGCTGGCGGCGGCGCTCTTTCGCCGTGACGAGATCGAAGGGGATGCCGTGTTCGTCACCATTTCGGGCGGCAATGTGGATGCCGATGTGTTCCAGTCGGCGCTCACCCGATTTGCCTGAGGGGGGACAATGGCATTTCTCGAACTGGACGATGTGACCCTGCATTACCTCGACGAGGGCGACCCCGAGGGCGCGCCCCTTGTCTTTGCGCATGCGCTGGGCACCGGCACGTTTCTCTGGGATGCCGTGGTGCCGCTCTTGCCCGCCGGCCTGCGGATCATCCGCTATGATGCGCGTGGGCATGGGCAATCCTCGACCCCGCCCGCGCCCTATGCCATGGGCGCGCTCATCCGCGATGCCGAGCGGCTGATGGATCACTTGCAGGTCAAGGAGGCGATGTTCGTCGGCCTCTCGATTGGCGGCATGGTCGCGCAGGGTCTGGCGGTGAAGCGCCCGGACCTCATTCGCGCGCTGGTGCTGTCCAACACCGGGGCCAAGATCGGCACGCCCAAGCTCTGGGCCGAACGGATCGCCATGGCGCGCCGTGCGGGTGGCATGGTAGAGCTGGCGCGCGGATCGTGCGAGCGCTGGTTCACGCGCAGCTATCTCAAGGAAAACAAGCACCTGCCGTGGTTCGAGCGGCTCTGCCAGCACGACCCGGAGGGCTATGCCGGTTGTGCCGCCGCGATTTCCGGCACGGATTTCTACACGCCCACCTCGGGCCTGCGTATTCCGACGCTGGGCATTGCTGGCGCCGAGGATGGCTCGACCCCGCCGGATCTTGTGCGCGAGACAGTGGACCTGATCCCCGGCTCGCAATTCGCGCTGATGCGCCGGACAGGGCATGTGCCGCCCGTGGATCAGCCTGCGGACTATGCGCGGCTGCTGTCGGACTTCCTGCACGCCACCGGGCATATCGGCCAAGCCTGACAGAAACCCGCTTGCGGTGGCGCGCGAATTCGGATCACCTGCGCATAGCATCGGAAGGGAGGCCCCATGCAGACCATAAAAGCCGCCGTTTGCCATGAGTTTGGCGCGCCCCTCGTGATCGAAGAGGTGCATCTGCGCGCCCCCGAGGCGGGTGAGGTGCAGGTCGAGATCAAGGCCGTGGCGATCTGTCATTCGGATATTTCCTATGCGATGGGCGGCTGGGGCGGCGCGCTGCCCGCGGTCTATGGCCATGAGGCCGCAGGGCGGGTCAGCGCCGTAGGCGCGGGCGTCAGCGGCTTTGTGCCGGGCGATCCGGTGGTCGTCACGCTGATCCGCGCCTGCGGGCATTGCGCGCCCTGTGCGACAGGCCGCCCCACGGGCTGCGAGACACCGCAGGACGACGGCAATGGCCCGCTTTCGACCCTGTCGGGCGGCGCGCTGCATCAGGCCATGGCCTGCGGGGCCTTTGCCTCATCCGTGGTGGTGCATCACAGCCAGATCGTGAAGATTCCGCAAGGGATCGACATGGCGGCGGCCAGCCTTCTGGCCTGCGGCGTGATCACCGGCGTGGGGGCCGTGATCAATGCGGCGCAGTTGCGCGCTGGGCAGGACGTGGTTGTGATCGGCGCGGGCGGTGTCGGGCTCAACGCCATTCAGGGCGCGCGCATCGCAGGCGCACGACGCATCGTGGCGGTGGACATGACCGAGGACAAACTGGCCGCCGCCCGTGAATTCGGCGCAACCGATGGCGTTTTGGCAAGTGAAGAAAAGCCGTGGCGCAGCGCCAAGGCGGCGATGGGGCGCGGGGCCGATGTGGTGCTTGTGACCGTGGGCGCGGCCAAGGCCTATGATCTGGCGCCGCGCTATCTGGCTAACGGGGGCCGGGTGATCATGGTCGGCATGCCCCACAGCGGCCACGCCTCGAGCTATGAGGCCGCGAGTTTTGCCGCCATGGGGCAATCCATGATCGGCTCCAAAATGGGCGAGGCGGTGATCCGCCGTGACATCCCGTGGATGGTCGATCTTTATGCCCAGGGGCGGCTCAAGCTCGACGAGTTGATTTCGCGGCGGTGGCGGTTTGACCAGATCAACGCCGCCATCGAAGACACCAAATCCGGACACGCCCGGCGCAATGTGATCGTATTCGAATGACCGGCCTTCATCTGGCCTGAAATACTCGGGGGTCGGGGGGCAGAGCCCCCCGCGCTCTCCTCGCCCGCCACCGCCGACCACGGCTGACAGGACCTGATCATGAAGCTTAAAGACCTCGATATTATCGTGACCTCACCACCCGCCCCCGGCTGGGGCGGGCGCTATTGGATCCTCGTCAAGCTGACCACCGATGACGGGATCACCGGCTGGGGGGAATGCTATGCCGCGAGCGTCGGGCCGGACGCCATGCGCGCGGTGATCGAGGATGTGTTCGCCCGCCATATGGAGGGCGAGAACCCCGAGAATATCGAACTGATGTTCCGCCGCGCCTATTCGTCCGGCTTCACGCAGCGCCCGGACCTGACGGTCATCGGGGCGTTCTCCGGGCTGGAAATCGCGTGCTGGGACGTCTTAGGCAAGGCGCGGGGGCGGCCTGTCTGGGCGCTCTTGGGGGGCAAGATGAACCCGCGCATCCGCGCCTATACATATCTCTATCCCCTGCCCCATCATCCGATCACGCCGTTCTGGACCTCGGCCGATATGGCGGCCGAGAGTGCGGCGGACTGCGTGGCGCGCGGCTATACGGCGGTCAAGTTCGACCCCGCAGGCCCCTACACCCTGCGCGGCGGCCATATGCCCGCGATGACGGACATATCGCTCTCGGTCGAGTTCTGCCGCAAGATCCGCGCGGCGGTGGGCGACAAGGCCGATCTGCTCTTTGGCACCCATGGGCAGTTCACCACGGCGGGCGCAATCCGTCTGGGCCAGGCGCTCGAGCCCTATTCGCCGCTCTGGTACGAAGAGCCGGTGCCGCCCGATAATGTGGGCGCGATGGCGCAGGTGGCGCGCGCGGTGCGCATCCCTGTGGCCACCGGCGAGCGGCTGACCACCAAGGCCGAATTTGCCCCTGTGCTGCGCGAAGGCGCGGCGGCGATTCTGCAACCGGCACTGGGCCGCGCGGGCGGCATCTGGGAGATGAAGAAAGTCGCCGCCATGGCCGAGGTCTATAATGCGCAGATGGCCCCGCATCTCTATGCCGGGCCGGTGGAATGGGCGGCAAACGTGCATTTTGCCGCCTCAATCCCCAATATCCTGATGTGCGAGAGCATCGAAACCCCGTTCCACGATGCGCTGATCAAGGGCAGCATCCGGGTTGAGGGCGGCTATATCACCCCGCCCGAGGCCCCCGGTCTTGGGATCGAAGTGGATGAGGATCTCGCACGCGCCAACCCCTATCGCGGCACCGGCCTGCATCTGGAAATGCAGGAGGCGCCTTGCGATTATACAAATGGCAACGCGTTTGCCGGAGGGGCGCCACACGAAGAGGGCTGACGCTCAGCCCCCCACCTTATCGCCACGTTGCAGGCGCACCGGGATTTCGCGGGCGAGTTTGAGCAGATAGGCCATATAAGGCTTGTCTGCGTCATCGTCGCGAATCGCGGCATAGAGGCGTTTGGTCTTGCCTGTCGCGGTGAGCGGGCGGGTGACATAATCTGTGCTGGTCTTGACCTCGCGCACCACCCAATCGGGCAGTACGGCGACACCGCGATTGGAGGCGACGAGCAGCAGGATCACCGCCGTCAGTTCGACCTGTCGGATGCTTTTGGGTTCCACCTTGGCGGGGGTCAGCAATTCGGTAAAGACATCCAGCCGCGAGCGGTCCACCGGATAGGTGATCAGCACCTCGTCGCGGAAATCCGCCGCCTCGACATAGGGTTTCTGCGCCAGAGGATGCTGGCTCGAGGCGACAAAGACCGGCTCGTAATCAAAGAGCGGCTTGAAGCTGATTCCCGGCAGATCCTCGGGGTCGGACGAGACCACGAGATCGACCTCTTCCTTTTGCAGCGCGGGCAGCGCGTCAAAGGCCAGACCGGGGCGAATATCGACATCGACCTCGCCCCAGGTCTTGCGAAAGCGTTCCAGCACGGGAAAGAGCCATTCGAAACAGGCATGACATTCAATGGCGATATGCAGCCGTCCGGCGCTGCCTTCGCGTAGCCCGTCGAATTCAGCTTCCAGCGCCTCGATCTCGGGCAGGATTTTTTCCGCCAGCCGCAACAGGCGCTGACCGGCAGCCGAAAGGCGCAAGGGCTTGGAACGCCTCACAAAAAGCTCGACACCGGTCTGATCCTCGAGCCCCTTGATCTGGTGGCTGAGGGCCGATTGGGTGATATGCAGCATGTCCGCCGCCCGTGCCAGCCCTCCTGCCTGATGGATGGCCCGGATAGTTTTCAGGTGCCGGAACTCGATGTGCATTATTAGCGAACCTCATTCAAACCATGAATTTAATGAAGTTGTCTCACATTGCTGCGCCTGCAACAAGGGGACAACAGATAGCACGCCTGCACAGGATGACCCCCAGATGAAAACGCCGCGTATCTCTTTTGAATTCTTCCCGCCCAAGACCTTGGAGGCCTCGTTTCGCCTTTGGGAGACGATCCACACGCTTGCCCCGCTCGATCCGCGCTTTGTCTCTGTGACCTATGGCGCAGGCGGCACCACCCGTGAATTGACCCGCGAGGCGGTGGGGACGCTGCACAAGGCCACGGGCCTGAATGTGGCGGCGCATCTGACCTGCGTCGATGCCAGCCGCGCCGAGACGCTGGAGATTGCCGAGCAATTCGCGGCAGCAGGCGTGTCCGAGATTGTCGCCCTGCGCGGCGACCCGCCCAAGGGCGCGAACGGGTTTGTGCCGCACCCGCAAGGCTTCGCCAATAGCTGCGAGCTGATTTCGGCCTTGGCCGACACCGGCAAGTTCACAATCCGCGTTGGCGCCTACCCTGAAAAGCACCCCGAGGCTGCGGATCAGAAGGCCGACATAGACTGGCTCAAGCGCAAGATTGACGCAGGCGCGTCCGAGGCGATCACGCAGTTTTTCTTTGAGGCCGAGACATTCTTTCGGTTCCGCGACGCCTGCGCGGCAGCGGGGATCAATGCGCCGATCATTCCGGGCATCCTGCCGATTGAAAACTGGGTCGGGGCGCGCAAATTCGCTCTCTCCTGCGGCACGCAGGTTCCGGCATGGCTGGATGAGGCGTTTGACAAGGCCATCCGCGACAACCGGCATGACCTTTTGGCAACCGCGCTCTGCACGGAACTGTGCAGCGACCTGCTAGAGGGTGGGGTCGAAGACCTGCATTTCTACACGCTCAATCGCCCCGAATTGACCCGCGACGTCTGTCACGCGCTGGGCGTGACACCCAAGGTGACGCTGCGAGACGTCGCCTGAACGCTTGCCGCCCGCGTCGGCCCCGCCTACCCTGAAAGGAGCAGGGACAGGAGGGGCCGACATGCCGTCACATCACGCCACATCGCTGGAAGAGTTGCCGGATCTGGCGGCGGTCTTGGCGCGGTCCGGCCTAGACTTCATCCAAGACATGATCGCAGGCCGCCTGCCCGGCCCCCCGATCGGAGCCACGCTGGGGTTTTCAGCCGTCGAGGCCATGCACGGGCATGTGGTGTTCGAAGGGGCCGCGCAGTTTGACGTGACTAACCCCATGCGCGGCGTGCATGGTGGCTGGTACGGGGCGATCCTCGACAGTTGCATGGGCTGTGCGGTGATGACGGCACTCGAGCGCGGCGAGACCTACACGACCCTCGAATACAAGGTGAATATCATCCGCGCCCTGCCGCTTGACGTGCCGGTGCGGGCCATTGGCACGCTCGAGCACAAGGGGCGCTCGACCGCCGTCGCGCGGGGGGAATTGCGCGGGCACACCGATGGGCGGCTTTATGCCACGGGCACGACCACCTGCCTGGTGATGCGCCCGGACAGCGCATAGGCGCCCGCCCGCACAGCACCCCCTTGCACAGCGCCTTGCCCGCGCGTAAACCGCGCCCGATACATCGGCTCAGGACTGCACCCATGCCCGTTCTCGTGATGAAATTCGGCGGCACATCGGTCGCCAATATCGACCGCATCCGCCGCGCCGCCAAGCGCGTGGGTTTGGAAGTGGCCAAGGGCTATGACGTCATCGTCATCGTCTCGGCCATGTCGGGCAAGACCAACGAACTGGTGGGCTGGGTGAACGAGATTTCGCCGCTGCATGACGCGCGCGAATATGACGCCGTGGTCAGCGCAGGCGAGAATGTGACGGCGGGCCTGATGGCGCTCACGTTGCAGGAAATGGACATCCCGGCGCGCAGTTGGCAGGGCTGGCAGGTGCCGCTCAAGACCAATTCCGCGCATTCCGCCGCCCGGATCGAGGAGATTCCGACCGACAACATCAATGGCCGCTTTGCCCAAGGCATGCGCGTGGCCGTTGTCGCCGGGTTTCAGGGCATCAGCCCCGAGGGGCGGATCACCACGCTGGGCCGGGGCGGATCGGATACCACCGCCGTGGCCTTTGCCGCAGCCTTTGACGCAGAGCGCTGCGACATCTACACCGATGTGGACGGGGTCTATACCACCGACCCACGCATCACCTCCAAGGCGCGCAAGCTCGAAAAGATCGCCTTCGAGGAAATGCTGGAACTGGCCTCGCTGGGGGCCAAGGTGCTGCAAACCCGTTCCGTGGAACTGGCGATGCGCTATAATGTGAAACTGCGCGTGCTCAGCAGTTTCGAGGAACCATCTGATGAAGCCGGCACACTGGTCTGCGCCGAGGAGGAAATCATGGAATCACAGGTTGTCAGCGGCATCGCCTATTCCCGAGACGAGGCGAAAATGACGCTTATCTCGGTGGCGGACCGTCCCGGCATCGCCGCCGCCATCTTTGGACCCCTGTCCGAGGCGGGGGTCAATGTCGATATGATCATCCAGAATATCGCCGAAGAGGGGCGCACCGACATGACCTTTTCCTGTCCGACGGATCAGGTCATACGCGCCGAAAAGGCGCTGCGCGAGGCCAAGGAACGCGGCGACATCAACTATCACGACCTTGTCGCCGATACCAATGTGGCCAAGGTGTCTGCGGTGGGCATCGGCATGCGCAGCCAATCGGGCGTTGCCGCCAAGATGTTCAAGACGCTCAGCGATGAAGGAATCAACATCAAGGTGATTGCAACCTCCGAGATAAAGATTTCCGTGCTGATCGACCGGAAATACATGGAACTCGCGGTGCAGGCGCTGCATGATGCCTTCGAGTTGGACAAAGCGGCCTGACCCGGCCCCAATTTTATCCCTGCCGGGTCTGGCCAATCCCTGAATCCGCCCCGGGGGACCGCCGCCTATGACCGAGCATTTCAAGACCGACAGCCGCCAGATGCTGGGCCGTCTGCGCGCCATCATGGCCGAGGATGCGGGCGGGCAGACGCGGCTTGACCAGATCACGCGCCTCATTGCCGAGGAAATGCGGATCGAAGTGTGTTCGATCTATCTCTTCCGCGATGAGGATACGCTGGAACTTTGCGCGACCGAGGGTCTGAAGGCCGAGGCCGTGCACCAGACCCGGATGCGCATGGGCGAGGGTCTGGTGGGCCGTGTGGCGCGCACCGGCGAGGTGATCAACACCGACAATGCCCCGGCAGAACCCGGGTTTCGCTACATGCCGGAAACCGGCGAAGAGGCCTATTCGTCCTTTCTGGGCGTGCCGGTCCAGCGGCTTGGCGAGAAACTGGGCGTTCTGGTCGTGCAATCGAAACAGGCGCGGCTCTTTTCGGAAGAGGAGATCTATGCGGTCGAGGTGGTCGCCATGGTTCTGGCGGAAATGGCCGAACTGGGTGCCTTCGTGGGCGAAGGGGCGGCCATGTCGGCGCGCCACCAGCAAGCGGTGCTGTTTCGCGGCACCAGCGCACAAGAGGGCACGGCGCAGGGCCGCGTTTGGCTGCACGAGCCGCGCGTGGTTGTCACCAATCCCATCGCCGACGATCCGGTGCGCGAGCTGGCGCGGCTGAATGAGGCGGTCGAGACGCTGCGCGTGGGCGTGGACCGGATGCTGAGCTCCGCCAAGGGTGGCGACAAGGATCAGATGGAGATCCTCGAAGCCTATCGCATGTTTGCCAATTCCAAAGGCTGGATGCGCCGGATGGAGGCCAATATCGACAGTGGTCTCTCGGCAGAGGCCGCCGTCGAAAAGGAACAATCCGCCGCCCGCGCCCGCATGACCCAAGTGACCGATGCCTATCTGCGTGAGCGTCTGCACGATCTCGACGACCTCTCGAACCGGCTGTTGCGCATCCTGACCGGACAGGGCAACGAGACCGGCGCCGACATGCCCCCCGATCCCATTCTCATCGCCCGCAACATCGGCCCGGCGGAGTTGCTCGATTATGGCCGCAGCCTCAAGGGGATCGTGCTGGAAGAGGGATCGGTCGGCTCTCATGCCGCGATTGTCGCGCGGGCGCTGGCGATTCCGCTGGTGATCCATGCCAATCGCATCACCACCGAGGCGCTGAATGGCGATCCGATCCTTGTTGATGGCGATCAGGGGATTGTCCATCTACGGCCCGACGATACCGTGGTATCGGCCTTTCGCGACAAGATGGCGATGCAGGCCGAAGCGCAGCAGCGCTATGCCTCGATCCGCGACAAGCCTGCCGAAACGCTGTGTGGTCAGCGGATAAAGCTCAAGATGAATGCGGGCCTCATGGCCGACCTGCCCAGCCTTGTCGGGTCGGGCGCCGAGGGCGTTGGCCTTTTCCGCACAGAATTGCAGTTCCTGATCCGCAACCACATGCCCAAACGGGCCGAATTGTCAGAACTCTACGCGCGGGTGATGGATGCCGCGGGGGAGCAGCGCGTGGTGTTTCGCACGCTCGACATCGGCTCGGACAAGGTGCTGCCCTATATGAAGCCCAATGACGAACCCAACCCTGCGATGGGCTGGCGGGCGATCCGGGTGGGGCTGGACAAGCCGGGCGTCATGCGGATGCAGCTTCAGGCGCTCATTCGCGCGGCCAAGGGGCGCCCCCTGACCATCATGTTCCCGTTTGTAGCGCAACGCGACGAATTCACCGCCGCCCGCGCCGAAATGGACAAGGCACTGGAGCGCGAGCGTATTCTGGGCCATCCGATCCCCGAACAGATCGAAGTGGGCGCGATGCTGGAAACCCCGTCGCTGGCCTTTGCGCCGGATACCTTTTATTCCGAGGTGGATTTCATCTCGGTGGGGGGTAACGACCTCAAGCAGTTCTTTTTTGCCGCCGACCGCGAGAACGAGCGCGTGCGCCGCCGCTATGACACGCTCAACCTCAGTTTTCTCAATTTTCTCGAAGGCATCGTCTATCGCTGCGCAACGCTGGGCACACCGCTGAGCTTTTGTGGCGAGGATGCGGGACGCCCGATCGAGGCCGCCTGTCTGGCCGCCATCGGATTTCGCACGCTGTCGATGCGCCCCGCCTCGATCGGTCCGGTCAAAAGCCTGTTGCGACGGATTGATTTGGGGGGATTGCGGGATGTGATCCATGCCGAGCGCGCAGGCGGCGCGCAGACCGTGCGCCCGGCGGTGATGGACTATCTGCGCGAACAGATGTGAGGTGTTTGCCTCAGTGGCCCCCACCCCCGGCAAGGCCCACGCCCGACACCAGCGATCCCCAGACCTTGATGCGCAGCCCCGCTGCCTTGACCACCCCGGTGGCCGCGATGACATGGCCGAAAAAGCCGGGCAGATTGGTGGTATAGGTCTGCACCATGCAGCCGCTGCCATCGAGCATGATCTTTTCATGTTCGGGATGGACCAGTTCCAGATAGACGAGGATCGAACCGCGCCGCAGCATTTCCGCCGGGTCCATGAGGCGGCCACCGGGCACGATCTGCCCCGTGGAAATCGCTGGCTGGACCGAGACCACCCGCGCAGGCAGGACCGCGTTGTGAAAGGACAGGCTGAGGTTGCTGTCACAGGCAATCTCGGCGGGCATGCCGGGATAGATCGTGTTGTTCGCTGCCTGCGCGAAACCCGCTACCGTCCGCACTGGCACCCCCTCGTCGCGATCCGGGATGATCACCATTGCCGGGCTGAGGATCAGGGTCGACGCGGGGCTGCCCACGCTCAGCGCGAGCTGAGTGATCACGCCACCCGTGTAACTATGGACTTCGGTCTGCGCCAAGGCGGCCTCTGCGCTGTGTAATGCGGCCTCGGCCGCACGGCGCTGCGCCGGAAGGGTTTCGGAAATATCGGTCTCGGCCAGTGCCACCTGTGCCTCTGCCGCCGCAACCCCGGCTTCGGCAATGGCAACCGAGGATTCCAGTTGGCGCACCGCATCGCGCGTGCCCACATTGCGCGTGACCAGCGTCAGTGCATTCTCCAGATCGACCTTGAGCTTTTCAAGCGACGCCTCAGCCTCGACCACCGAGGCCTGCGCCACCTTGAGCGTCTCGGCGGCCTTGCTCTCGGCGGCCTTGATCTTGGCGAATTCCGCCTCTGCCTGCTCGAGGCTGGCGCGTTGGCTGCGGTCATCGACCCGGAACAGCAGATCGCCCGCCTCGACCCTCTGACCATTCCGCACGTTCAGCTCTGTCACCGGCCCACTGGCCTGAGCCACCACGGAAATGGTGCGAAAGGGAACGATGCCCGAATAGGATTTGGGGTGGAAATAGAAGATGACGAGGAACAGCAGAAACGCCAGCACTGCCCAGATCAGGACTGCCGTGCGCATGTTCCAGACGTTCATCGCCTCACCCCGGCGTTTGAGCTGGAAATAGCGGATGATGACCGGGAAAGACGTCAGAAGAAGCTCAAGCACGGTCGCCCTCGCCTGTTTTGGAGGTCTCTTCGTGGGGCTCGTCTTGGCCCAGGCCGCGCAGGTTGAACCGCGACCAATCTGCCATGAGCGCAATCAGAATGGCGCTGATCGGCAAGAGAATGTTGAAATGCCCGAGCGGAAAAATCTCGTAGAGCAGGGCGATTGTCAGCATGGTAGGGATCGTCTTGGCCAGTGGCGTGCCGTGCGATTGTTGCTCTGCCCAGCGATCAAAGGCCGCGTAGAGCGTGACCAGCCCGTAGATAACGGCAATCACTAGCGCAAGCGAGACCCAAGCCAACGTGTCACCTTCGCCCGGTGTCGCGAACCAACTGGGCAGTGCCGCGCCATGTTCCCCTGTCGTTGCCATTGCTGAAATCCATAGTGACCAATGGATTCAGCCTATGGGCTGCGCTCACAATATCAAGAAAATTATCGGCGGGGCTGCCCTTATTTGGGTCCGCGCGGCAGGGCCTGGATCAGGTGACGCGCCCCTGCGCGTCTTCGGCCCGGGCGCGAAACTCGGCGATCAGCGCCGCGTGGTCGCGGCCCGAGTCGATGGCCAGCCGCCGCAGCCCGAAATGCACCTGCGCCATATCCTGATAATAGCGGGTATAGGCATAATTGGTCGCCGCCCCCGCTGCGGCCCCCAGAATTGGCACTGTCTGCGCCGCAAGCTTTTGCCCCATGACCGCCGCCAGACGCGGAGCCACTCGCGCGATCAGTGCATTCAGCGCGGGACCTGTAACCGTCATCCGGCTGCCCAGAAAGCCCAGATTGGCCCCATCGTCACGCTCAAGCGGCCCTGCCGCGCCAAACACCTGCACCGAATCGAATCGCACGCCCGGCTCGGACGGATCAAACCCATGTTCCGCCGCGACATCCTGAATTGCGCGCAAGAGCACGGTAACCGTGATCGGCAATTCAGCCAGCGCCGTGGGCAGGCCGCCCATGCCGCCCATCGCCCCCATCGAGGTAGTCAGCGCACGGGCCATCCATCCGGGTTGATCGCCCACCACCCCGCGCGAGCGATGCGCCATTTCGGCCGCCCGGCGCAGCGCCTCTTCGGTGGTCTCGTTGAGCCGCGCGCGCAAGGCAGGCGGCAGACGGTCGAGCAGCCCCTCGGCCCGGCCGCCCACGAGGTTGAGCAGGTCGATCACGCCATTGCCCGCCTGCGCGTTGCGCGCCACCAGCGCGCGCAAGCGCCGCTCGGTCTCGGCCTCGTCAATCGGTCGGCCCAAAAGCTCCATTCGCGTGCCTCACCCTTGTTGTCCCGATTGAACTGGCCACAGCGGCGCATGAATTCAAGCGTCACGCCCCACTTTACCGGCCACATCCTTCCATGCGCCGTGGCGCAATTCCAGCCCCAGAACGCGCTCGGGGTTGGTGGGGGGCGGCATTTCCACGGCCTCCAGCTTGGTGAAACCAAAGCGGCTGTAATAGGGCGCATCGCCCACGAGGATCACCCGCTCCCAGCCCAGCGCTGCCGCGCGCTCCAGACTGTCGCGCATCAGCAGCGCGCCCAGTCCCTCGCCTTGATGGGTGGGATGCACCGCCACCGGCCCCAGCAAGAGCGCCCGCGCCGGGCCGATCCGAACGGGCCAATAGCGGATCGCCCCCGCCAGAATGCCCGCACCATCACGCACGACGCGGCACAGATCGCGCACGGGCGGCACATCGTCGCGCAGCCGGTAGGACGACAGCGCCTCGCGCCCCGGCGCGAAACACAGGTCATAGAGGGCCTCAACCTCCCAGTAATCAACGGGTTGCTCCGTCTCGAGGGTGAACATGCCGCGCGTTGCCCTTGCCAAAAATCGACTGGCCATGCGCCTAGCACGACGTTACGACAGGCACAAACCCGATGACCAAGGAGAAGCGGATGTTTTACCGACCCGAAGAGGGCCATGGCCTGCCGCGTAACCCGTTCAATGCCATCGTGACACCGCGCCCGATCGGCTGGATTTCGACCCGTGGGGCCGATGGGCAGGACAATCTGGCCCCTTATTCGTTCTTCAACGCGGTGGCCTATGTGCCGCCACAGGTGATGTTCGCCTCGACCAGCGCCAAGCCGGATCGCGGCGACACCAAGGACAGCGTCGCCAATATCCGCGAGACAGGCGTCTTTTGCGTCAATATCGTCAGCGAAGCGTTGCGCGACGCGATGAACCAGACCTCTGGCGCATGGGGGCGTGAGGTGGATGAATTCACCGATGCGGGGTTGGAAAAGGCGACCTGCGAAACCATCGCGTGTTCCCGCGTGGCGGCAAGCCCGGCCAGTCTGGAATGCAAGCTGACGCAGATCGTGCAATTACCGGGTGAGGCGAATTTCGTGGTCTTTGGCGAGGTCACGGGCGTGCATATGCGCGATGACTGCATGGTCGAGGGTCGGTTCGACGTGACGCGGTTCAATCCGCTGACGCGGCTCGGGTATCAGGATTATTCCGTGATCCGCGAGACCTTCAGCCTGAAGCGACCGGGGGAATGAGCCGCGCGGACCGCTGGGCCGGGGTCTAGCGAAACACCGGATGCGGTTGCCACTTTATGCCTGCCAAGTCCACATGACCTCACGGTCTGGCGCTCACTCTCAAAATCGCTAGGCCGCGGGACGGCCCAGCGATCCGCGCGGCGCCCTTCGGGCTTGATTCCGCGCGGGGGATGACTGAGGCCAATCCCCCCTCACCCCGCCGAAATCGCTGTGCCAAGCTTGGCCGCGCGCCGCCCCATGCTCTCGCGGCCCAGCGTGCGGCAGAGGATCAGCACCGGAATGAGGCCAAAGCCCACCAGCACCAGCGAGGGCACTGCCGCTTCTGACAGCCGCTCGTCTGCGGCCAGGCGATGCGCCTGCACCGCCAGCGTCTGAAAATCAAAGGGATGCAGGATCAGCGTGGCGGGCAATTCCTTCATCACATCGACAAAGACGATCAACAGGGCCGTGAGAACCGAAGTGCGCGCCACCGGCAGATGCACCCGTGTCAACAGCTTGGGCCCCGGCTGACCCAGAGATCGGCCAATCGCATCGAGATGTCCCGGCACCGTCGCCATGCCACTGTCATAGGCATTGAGCGCCGCCGCCATGAACCGCACCACATAGGCCATGATCATGAGCCAGATTGATCCGGTGATCAAAAGCCCGGTGCGGATGCCGAATGTCTCTTGCATGAAGGCGTCAATGGCATTGTCGAGCCCCGCCATCGGCACCATGAGGCCCACCGCAATCACGCCGCCGGGCACCGCATAGCCCAGACCCGCCCCCATCACCAGCCAGCGGGCGCTGCGCCCCGGACGGGTGCGCGCGCGAAACCCCACAAGGATCGCCCCCGCCACGGTCAGCACCGCCGCCACACTGGCCAAGAGCAGCGAATTCGACATGAACCCAAGATAGCGCGCCGAGAGGATATTCTGACCCGAGCCGATGGCCATTTCCCCCAGCATGATCACCGGGATGATGAACCCCAGCAGCACCGGCAGGAAACAGAGGGCAAAGGCCCCCCAGCCCGCCGCACCGCGCAATTCGGGGCGTTCCATCGTCTCGAACCGCGCGCCGCGTCCGGCGGTGCGCGACCGCCCCCGGCTTGCCCGCTCCAGCCCCGCCAAGAGCAGCGCGAAACTGAGCAGGCAGAGCGCCAGTTG
Organism: uncultured Roseovarius sp.; assembly: GCF_963972555.1. Lineage (NCBI taxonomy): Bacteria > Pseudomonadati > Pseudomonadota > Alphaproteobacteria > Rhodobacterales > Roseobacteraceae > Roseovarius > uncultured Roseovarius sp. The sequence goes on along the minus strand of NZ_CAXAUM010000015.1, from coordinate 40,601 downwards.
CGCCGCCGCTGCCCGGTCGCCCAGGCTGAACCACGCCTGATAGATGCCGGTGGCAAAGGTCTGGACATTGAAAAACGCCACCGTGCCGAAATCGGCGATGGTCTCCATGATCGCGAGCAGCGCGCCGCCCGCAATCGCCGGGCGCGCCATCGGCAGGGCCACGCGCCAGAAGGCCTGCATCGGCGAACGGCCAAGCGTGCGCGCCACAAGGAACGCATTGCCCGATTGCTGCCGGAACGAGGCGCGCGCCAGCAAGTAGACATATGGATAAAGCACGATGGTCAGCATCAAGGCCGCGCCGCCCAGGCTGCGCACCTCTGGAAACCAATAGTCGCGCGGCCCCCAGCCGGTAACGGCACGCAGGGCGGTTTGCACCGGGCCGGGATGATCCAGGAAGTGCGTATAGGCATAGGCCATGACATAGGCCGGAAAGGCCAGCGGCAGCGCCAGCGCCACCTCCAGCACTCGCACACCGGGAAAGCGGTAGACCGTCACCAACCAGGCCGTGACCGATCCGATCACCGCCGTGCTGACACCAACGATCGCCACCAAGGTCAGCGTCGTTGCGGTATAGCGCGGCAGGACCGAGGACAGCACCTCGCGCCAAGTCTGTAAATCCCCCGCAAAGGCCGCAAGCGCCGCAGCGAGGATGGGCGCCACGCAGAGCGCGACCACGACCCAGGCAAGGCGGTGCAATAGGGTTTCGCTCATGGGGCTGATGCTCCGACATAATCCGACGGTTTTTATCAGTATTCCGGGGCGGCAGGCGGGTCAAGCCGATGCGGCGCTCACGCCCCCGACACGCCCGCCTCGGCAAAAGTGGCCATGCCGGAATGACAGGCGAGCGCCGCCTGCACCACGCCGATGGCCAGCGCCCCGCCCGACCCTTCGCCCAGACGCAGGCCCAGCGACAAGAGCGGCACCTTGCCCAGCTCCTGCAACAGACGCGCATGGCCCGGCTCGGCGCTGACATGGCCCGCCACCGCGTGATCCAACGCTCCGGCGAAGTCCGCCTCCAGACAGGCGGCGGCAGCGGTGCAGATAAAGCCGTCGAGAACCACCGGAATGCGCAACTGTCGCGCCCGCGCCATCGCCCCCGCCATCGCCGCCAGTTCGCGCCCGCCCAAGCGGCGCAAGATCTCCAGCCCGCCCGCGCCGTCGGCGGCGTTGACCGCGACCGCCCGCGCCACGATCTGCGCCTTATGCGCCAAGGCCGCGTCTGCCAGCCCCGTGCCGCGCCCGGTCCAGTCCACGGCCTCCCCGCTGTAGAGCGCCAGCGCAATCGCTGCTGCGCTCGTGGTGTTGCCAATGCCCATTTCCCCCACGACCAAGAGATCGCAAGCAGGGTCCACCGCGGCCCAACCGCTGTTGAGCGCGGCGACAACCTCGGTCTCGGACATGGCCGCGGAGAGGCTGATGTCGCCCGTGGGCCGCTCGAGATCGAGCGCGACCACATCCATCCGCGCGCCGACCTGCGCCGCCAATTGATTGACCGCAGCACCCCCTGCGCGGAAATTGGCGACCATCTGCGCGGTGACGGCTGCGGGAAAGGCGGACACGCCCTGCGCCACCACCCCGTGATTACCCGCAAAGACGATCACTTGCGGGGCTGTCACACGCGCCCGCGCATCGCCACGCCAACCGCAATACCAGAGCGCCAGCTCCTCGAGCCGCCCCAGCGCGCCGGGGGGTTTGGTGAGCTGCACATCGCGTGCTTGCGCGGCCTGCGTCGCGGCAGCATCCGGGCCGGGTGCACCGCGCAAGAGTGCGCCGAATTCCGAGAGCGAAGAGAAGGCGGGCACCATGCAAAGCCTCATTGATTGTGCTGCCCCCATTCTGTATCGCAGGCAGAGCCCCCGCCCCAGACGAAAAAGGGCACGCCCATGGCAGAAAACGACAAGGCCTTGATCCGGCTTGGGGATATGCCCCTTGCGCTGAGCCTGCTCAGCCGTTTGCCGGTGCCGCTTCACCGGTTCGACCGGGGGGCACGTGCGGCCTGGGCCTATCCGCTGGCGGGGCTGGTGCTGGGCGGGATTGCGGGCCTTGGCGGGATAGCGGCCTTGGCGCTGGGACTGCCCACGCCGCTTGTGGCGCTGATTGCCCTGACCCTTCCGATCATTCTGAGCGGCGCGATGCACGAGGACGGGCTGGCCGATACCGCCGACGGTCTCTGGGGCGGCTGGACGCGCGCGCGGCGGCTGGAGATCATGAAGGACAGCCATATCGGCAGCTATGGCGTGATCGCGCTTATCCTGTCGTTGGGCGCGCGCGGCGTGGCGCTCTGGCTGCTCTATGAGGCCAGCCCGGCCATGGCGACAACCGCCCTTCTGGCCGCCGCTCTGCTGTCGCGGGCGATGATGCCAGGGGTCATGTGCGCCCTGCCCCATGCCCGCGCCAATGGGCTATCGCAGGCGCAGGGCCGTCCGCCGCGGACTACGGCCCTCTTGGGGCTGGCGATTGCGGTGGCGCTGACCTGCGGCCTTGTCGGGGCGGCGGGGCTGAGCTCGCTCATTGCGGCTGGGATCGTCACCTGTGCAATCGCCCTCATTGCCCGTGCCAAGATCGGCGGGCAGACCGGCGACATCCTCGGGGCCACGCAGCAACTGGCGGAAATCGCGGTGCTGGTCAGCCTCTTGCCCTGACTGACGAAAAAAGCCGCGTCCTCGGACGCGGCCCTTTCCAGATCTTTGTGGTGTGGTTCACGCGGCGCGCGATACCAGCACCTCGTCCACTTTGCGTGCGGCCAGCACCTCGTCCCCGCCCGAAACGGCAGCGACTTCGCGCGTCAAACGCTCGAGTGCGGCCTCATAGAGCTGACGCTCGGAATAGCTCTGCTCGCGTTGATCATCCGAGCGGTGCAGGTCGCGCACCACCTCGGCAATGGCAATGAGATCGCCGGAGTTGATCTTTTGCTCGTATTCCTGTGCCCGACGCGACCACATGGCGCGCTTGACCTTGGCCTTGCCCTTGAGCGTGCTCATCGCCTTGGACACGACATCGGGGCTGGACAGGCCACGCATCCCGATTTCGGTGGCCTTGTTGGTGGGCACCCGCAGGGTCATCTTGTCCTTTTCAAAGGAGATCACGAAAAGTTCCAGCGTGATGCCGGCGATTTCCTGCTCTTCGATCGAAACGATCTGGCCTACGCCATGGGCGGGGTATACAACGTAATCATCGGGGCGAAATTCGGACTTCTTGGTCTTCGACATTCAGGTCTTCCTCGCAGGGCTGCCAGCTCGGACGCACAAAAACACATGCCAAGGGCCAATGCGGTCCACGGTATATGTGTATCTGTCGCAGAGAAATCCACCCCCGGGCAGCAACGCGGGTGAATGGATATCAGGCACATTTGATCTTGTCATGAAACTGTATCACAAAAAACCGCCCAATGAAAGGGCGGTGTTCTGGCTAGGGGGATTCCACCCTGCAAATCAAGGGCTTATCCAGTTCACGTTTTCGCGCGCAGCCAGCTTTTACCGATTCGCCGCGCGAATCGGATCTTAGCCGCCCTGTCCGGGTGCCTCGGAAAAGTATTTCTCAAGCTTACCCGCCTCGCCGTCGCGCTCTTCCGCCTCGGGCAGCGGGTCTTTCTTGGTGATGATCACCGGCCACATTTCCGCGTATTTGCGATTGAACTCGACCCATTTTTCCATGTCCGGCTCTGTGTCCGGGCGGATCGCATCGGCGGGGCATTCAGGCTCACATACGCCACAGTCGATACATTCATCGGGATGAATGACCAGCATGTTCTCGCCCTCGTAAAAACAGTCGACCGGGCAGACCTCGACACAGTCGGTGTATTTGCAGGCGATACAGGCGTCGTTCACGATATAGGTCATGGCCGTCTCTCATTCTTGCCGAATTGCGCCTCACCTAATCCAGTGGGGCGGATCAATCAAGCGGTCCCGATTCATTGAGGTCGAGTTTGCGGCGGTCGCGCTTGGTCGGGCGTCCTTTTCCCTCATATTTGGGCGCGGGTGGAACGCTGTCCTGCGTCACCGGGTCGCTGAGATCGTCATAGAGCGTCTGTGCCTCGGGGGCGGGGCCGCGCCGCGTGCCGATCTCGACAATCCGCACCACCCGGACGCGCGTCGCCTGCGCAAAGGTCAGAACGTCGCCCGGCCCGACCGCCTGCGCAGGCTTGGTGATCCGCGCGCCATTCACGCGCACATGCCCGGCGGTGATTTCCTTGGCCGAAAGCGTGCGCGTCTTGAAGAACCGCGCCTGCCAGAGCCATTTGTCGAGGCGGATCTTGGCGGTGATTCCGTCCAAGACCTCAGCCCTTGGTCCTCAGCCCCATCAGTGCTGCGGCGAAGGGATTGTCCGGGTCGATCCGATCATTGCGCTTCTCGGGCTTTGCCGCGTAGGTTTTGGGCTGCTCGTCGCGGGTCTCGCGCGGTTTGCCCTTGCCGGGTTTGCCGCGCGGTTTGCCACCTTGGCGTTGCGGACGGTCGCGTTTCTGCGCCGCGTCGCCATCGCCTTGGGCGGGCTGTCCACCCTGAGCACCACGCGGGCCGCGCCCGCCCTGTGCCGGGCGCTCGCCACGCGAGCGATTGGCGCGCGGGGCCCAGGTAAAGGTATAGTAGACCTCGAGTTCGGGGGTCGCGACCTCTGGGCTTTCGCCGGGGAGCACCTCTTCGGCCGGGGTCTCGTCGAGCGCCGCAGGCACCTCGGCCTCGCCGACAGGCTCTGCCGCGACGGGGGCAACCCCCTCATCGGGAATATCCGCAACCACATCGCCCGCCGTTTCGGCCTCTGCGGCCTGTGCGGCATCCGCAGGGGCATCCACGATGGCCTGATCCACCGGCTTGACCTTTTCACGCTCCCCGCGCTCGGCCTTGTAGCCCAGCCCCTGCATGAGCAACGCGAATTGCTCGAGCGTCATGCCGGTGATCGAGAGCATGTCGGGCTTGGCCTCGAACCCGGCGCGGGTATCCTCGCTGCGCAGCATGTCGGCCAGACGTTCCAGCATGTCGATGCGGATCGCCCGATCCCCTGCGGCGCGATAGCCCGCCATGGTAAAATATCCCTTGGGCGCGTCGCTACGCGCGGGCACCGTCACCAGACCGGGGGGCGGTGCCTCGGGGAAGTCGTCCATGCCTTGTGCCAGCGACCACAGCACCAGCCGCAGGCGTGTCGGCGCAGGCTTGAGCAGGAGCGGCAAAAACACCGTGAACTGGCCAAAGCGGATGCCATGCTTGCGCAATGCGCCACGCGCCTCTTGATCCAGCGCCTTGACCTCGTCAGCCACCTCACCGCGCGGAATGAGGCCCATCGCCTCGACCATGCGAAAGCCAAATCCGCGCGCCAGACCGTTCAGTGTCTCGTCGCGCTGGATGTTCAGGAGCGGCTCGAACAGCGTGGCAATCCGGCGGTCGATGTAATGCTGCAAGCGGCGCTGCACCTTGGCGGCGACATCCGGACCCGCCTCGTCATCGACAAAGGCCACGATCTGCGGCTTCAAAGGATCGGCACCGGGCGTGAGCTTGCCCACCGCCTCCTTGCCCCACAAGAGGCCGCCTTGCTCTGTAAAGTCGATCTCGGTGTCGGGAGCGTTGTAGAAACGATCCGCCTTGAGATGGAAATGCGGGGCCAATGCCGCAACGCTCGCCTGTTGCAGCGTGCGGGCCTCTTTGCCCGCAGCCGCGCGGTCCTGCATGAAGCGGAACCCTTCGAGCCGTCCGACGAATTCGCCCTCGACGGTCACATCACCTTGATCGTTTACTTCGGCCACCATGGCTTCCTTCTGCTTGAGCCGGCGCAACAAAACCGAGGTGCGCCGATCCACAAATCTCTGGGTCAGAGCGCCATGAAGCGCATCCGACAGGCGGTCTTCTACAGCGCGTGTCGCGCCGCGCCAATGGTTTTCGTCATCCAGCCAGCCTTTTCGCTGCGCGACATAGGTCCATGTGCGGATATATGCCAACCGTTTGGACAGCGTGTCGATGTCGCCATCGGTGCGGTCGATGCGCGCCACCTGCTGTGCCAGCCAGTCATCGGGCACGCGGCCATAGTCGGTCAGATCGCAATAAATCCGCTCCAAGAGGCTGGCATGTTCGGCGGCGCTGATGCCGCGAAAGTCGGGAATGCGGCACACATCCCACAAGAGTTTCACCGCGTTGCCGCCGATTGCGCGCTGTGCCACGTCGGGCTGTTCCGCCAGCGTCTTGAGCGCGCCCAGATCGTCCGCTTCGCGGGCGCGCACCAGCAAGTCGTGATCCGGTCGCGCCTCGAGGCTGCCGATGAGTGCCGCCGTGGTGCCGAATTGCAGACGCGCATTGCGCCATTCCAGCTTGCGGATGGGGGCAAAGCGATGCTCCATGATCGCCTCGGCCAACTCGGGATCGAGGTCCGGCGCCTCGCCGGTCACACCAAAGGTGCCGTTGTTCATCCCCCGCCCCGCGCGCCCCGCGATCTGCCCCAACTCATTGGGCTGCAAATAGCGCATCCGCCGCCCGTCGAATTTGCTGAGCGACGAAAAGGCCACGTGGCTGATGTCGAGATTGAGCCCCATGCCGATGGCATCGGTCGCCACGAGATAATCGACATCGCCATTCTGATAGAGCTCGACCTGCGCATTCCGGGTGCGCGGGCTGAGGGCGCCCATGACCACCGCAGCGCCGCCCTTTTGCCGGCGCAAAAGCTCTGCCATGGCATAAACGTTTTCCACGGAAAAACCCACGATGGCGCTGCGGGCGGGCATCTTGGCGATCTTGCGCGGGCCGGTATAGGTCAGTTGCGACATGCGTTCGCGGCTCAGAAACTCCACCCCCGGCACCAGCGCTGCAATGGTTTGGCGCATGGTGTGGCTGCCCAGAAACTGCGTCTCGCGCAGCCCGCGCATCCGCAACAGACGGTCGGTAAAGACATGGCCGCGCTCTGGGTCGGCACAAAGCTGAATTTCGTCCACCGCCACGAAATCCGCACCCATCCCCTCGGGCATCGCCTCGACGGTGCAGACCCAGTATTGCGCGCGCTCGGGCACGATCCGCTCTTCGCCTGTGACGAGCGCCACGACAGAGGGTCCGCGCACCGCGACGATCTTGTCATAGACCTCGCGCGCCAACAGGCGCAGCGGCAGGCCGATGATGCCCGTGCGATAGCCCAGCATGCGCTCGATGGCATAATGTGTCTTGCCGGTATTGGTCGGGCCCAGAACCGCGAAGGTTCTTGACTGCTCGGACATCCGCCCTGCTCCTTGATCCTGTCAGAGATCCGCGCCGCCCAAATCCCGGGCGACGCTCTCCCGGGCCTTGGTTACGTCCTCGTGATGGGGATGTATAGCCAGAGCGCGCGAAAACGCCTCTTCTGCCAGATCGGGCTGCCCCAATTCCTTGAGCAGGACGCCCAAACCGTAGATCGCGTTGAAATGTCGTGGCTCGATCGCCAGCGCGCGCTCTATGTCATGCAGGGCAAGACCATAGCGCTCTTGCCGGAAAAACGCGACCGACCGCAAATGCCAAGCCTCGGCAAAGTCTGGCGCATGATCGATCGCGGCGCTCAGATGCGCGATGGCTGCCGTCATGTCCCCCGCCTCGATCGCGTCCTGTCCGCGCCGCAACAAGAGATCCATCGCGGGCGACCCGGACCGCGACAGTTCGAGTTCGATCTCTGCGGCAATCTTGCGCGCCTCCGGCGCTTCGGCTTGCGAAAGCTGGGCAAACAACCCATCCAGCCGCGTCTCCTGTGCCAGCGCAGGTAGGGAAAACGTGACTATCGCGACAAATGCCGCGACGATACGGTTGAGATTGAGGTTTGCTGCGCCCATAACAGTAGAGAGTTTAGCGCAGATTGTCCGGTTGCACAGCCCCGGCATCGCAAATGTGAAAGGAAGCGCAGATGAGCGACGTGATCACTGCGGCCGTGGCCGCCCTGAATGAAAAACTGGGGGGCGAGGGCCTTGAGGGAAGCGCGAAATTCGTGATCGAGGATGAGGGGGCCATCGTGATCGACGCCAATGGCGCGCGCGCAGGCGACGACGACACCGATGTCACCCTGACCGCCAGCCGCGACACGTTCGAATCGATCCTCGCGGGCGATCTCGATCCTGCCGCCGCCTTCATGTCGGGCCGCCTCAGCGTGGATGGCGATATGGGCATGGCGATGAAACTGGGCAGCGTGCTGGCCTGATGCACGCGGCGCCGCTCTTTGACGATGTGGCCCAAGGGCCGGAGGGCGGCACCGCATGGTGGATTTCGGCCTCGGACGGGGTGAGCCTGCGGGTGGGCCTATGGAACCGGGATGCAAAGGGGGGCACGGTGCTCCTCTTTCCCGGTCGGACCGAATATATCGAGAAATATGGGCGCGCCGCAGCACATTTCGCGGACTGCGGCTATGCCACGCTGGTCCTTGACTGGCGCGGTCAGGGTCTGTCGGACCGCCTGACCACCGATGCCATGGCAGGCCATGTGCATGAATTCGCGGACTACCAGCGGGACGTGGCCGCGATGGTCGAGGCGGCGAGACGCCTTGATCTGCCGCGCCCTTGGCACCTTCTGGCTCATTCGATGGGCGGCTGCATCGGCCTGCGCGCTGTGATGCAGGGGCTCGACGTGCAAACCTGCGCCTTTTCCAGCCCGATGTGGGGCATCCACATGGCGCAGGCCCTGCGGCCCGTCGCCTGGTCACTGTCCTGGGGCAGTCGGCAGTTGGGGATGAGCCATCACTACGCCCCCGGCACCGCAGGCGCGCATTACGTGCTGGAAGAGCCGTTCGAGACCAACAAGCTGACCAATGACCGCGAGATGTATGAGTACATGGCGCAGCAATTGAAGGCCCATCCCGAATTGGGACTGGGCGGGCCCAGCCTGCGCTGGCTGCACGAGGCGCTGCGCGAAACCCGCGATCTGGCACGCGCGCCCTCGCCTGACCTGCCCTGCCTCACCATTCTGGGCAGCGACGAGCAGATTGTGGATGTGCCCCGCGTCATCGACCGTATGGCGCATTGGCCGGGCGGGCATCTCGAAATGGTCCCCGGCGGGCGGCACGAAACGCTGATGGATACGCCCGACACGCGCGGGCGCCTGCTGCGCCAGCTCTGCGATTTCTACGGCGGCGCGTGGCGCGCGTCGGCTACGGATCGCGCCTCACGGGCGAACGCTGTTCCCCAAGCCCGCTGATCCGCACCACCATTTCATCACCCTCGGTCAGATAGCGCGGCGGCTTGCGCCCCATGCCCACGCCCGGCGGCGTGCCAGTGGCGATCACATCACCCGGCTCGAGCGTCATCAGCGCGCTCAGATAGGCCACGATATGCGCCACGGAAAAGATCATGCGCGCCGTCGTGCCCGTCTGCATCCGCGTGCCACTGAGGTCGAGCGACAGATCGAGCGCCTGCACATCGCCCAGCGCATCGGGCGTCACCAGCCACGGCCCCATCGGCGCAAAGGTGTCACAGCTTTTGCCCTTGGTCCATTGCCCGGCCCGCTCCATCTGAAAGGCGCGCTCGGACACGTCGTTGACGATCGTGTAGCCCGCAACATGATCCAGGGCCTCAGCCTCGGTGACATATTTGGCGCGTCGGCCGATCACCACGCCCAGTTCCACCTCCCAATCGCCCTTCTGCGCACCGCGCGGCAGGCGGACGGTATCGTTGGGCCCGCAAATGGCCGAGGTCGCCTTGAGAAACACCACAGGCTCTGGCGGGGCGGCCACGCCCACCTCTTCGGCATGGTCGGTATAGTTGAGGCCGATGCAGATCAGCTTGCCCACCTGCCCCACCGGCGGCCCGATCCGGGGATTGCCCGCTACGAGCGGCAGACTCTCGGGGTCGATCCGGGGCAGATCGGCAAGCACCGCCCCGGCCAAATCGGGCACCACACCCGACAAATCCCGCAGGCGTTCCTGATCGTCCAGAACCGCCGGGCGTTCCTGACCCACATCTCCATATCGTGCAAACTTCATGTGCGCGTCCCCTCTCGTAGTGCGCCTCACCCTAGTCAGCCGCACACGAAGTGCAAGCACCGCGCCCCTTGTGGCCCCCGCCCCCCCGGCCTATGTCTGGGCCATGTCAACATGAGGTGCCCCCATGCTCAACCTGCCGTTTCCCGTCCGCGATGCCAATGCCAGCTCTGGCAACAAGAACCTGGGACAGCTGCCGGAATGGGACCTGAGCGATCTCTACACCTCCGAGACCGCGCCCGAACTCACGCGCGATCTCGACTGGCTGCACAAGGCCTGCGCCGATTTCGCCGCCGATTACGAGGGCAAACTGGCCACGCTCGACGCGGCCGGTCTCTTGGAGTGTATTCGCCGCGACGAGGCGATCAGCACCACGGCGGGGCGCATCATGTCCTACGCGGGCCTGCGCTATTACCAGCTGACCACCGATGGCGGGCGGGCGAAATTCATGTCCGATTGCCAGGAGAAGGTGACGAATTCGACCACGCCGCTGGTCTTTTTCTCGCTCGAACTCAATCGGCTCGACGAAGGCGCGCTGACGGCGATGTATGCCGAGAATGCCGAACTTGCCCGCTACAAGCCGGTGCTCGACCGCATCCGCGCGATGAAGCCCTATCAGCTTTCGGATGAGCTGGAAAAATTCCTGCATGATCTGGGCGTTGTCGGCGACGCCTGGGAGCGCCTCTTTGACGAGACCATCGCCGGGCTGACCTTTACCGTGGATGGTGACGACCTCAACATCGAGGGCACGCTCAACCTTCTGACCGAACAGGACCGCTCCAAGCGCGAATCAGCCGCGCGCGAACTGGCGCGGGTCTTTGGCGAGAATATCCGCACCTTTGCCCGCGTCCACAACACGCAGGCCAAGGAAAAAGAGGTGATCGACCGCTGGCGCAAGATGCCCACGGCCCAGACCGCACGCCACCTCTCGAACGATGTCGAGCCCGATGTCGTCGAGGCGTTGCGCAATGCGGTGGTCGCGGCCTATCCGAAACTGTCGCATCGCTATTACGAGCTCAAGCGCAAGTGGCTGGGGCTGGAGCGGATGCAGGTCTGGGACCGCAACGCGCCCCTCCCGATGGAGGCCCCGCGCCTAGTCGATTGGGACGAGGCGCGCGACACGGTGATGGGGGCCTACGCCGCCTTTGATCCGCGCATGGCCGATCTGGCGCAGCCGTTTTTCGAACGGGGCTGGATCGACGCCGGTGTGAAACCGGGCAAGGCGCCGGGGGCCTTTGCCCATCCGACCGTGACGACCGTGCATCCCTATGTGATGCTCAACTACCTTGGCAAACCGCGCGACGTGATGACGCTGGCGCATGAGCTTGGGCATGGCGTGCATCAGCGTCTGGCGGCGGATCAGGGCGAATTGCTGTCCTCGACACCGCTCACCTTGGCCGAGACCGCCAGCGTGTTTGGCGAAATGCTGACCTTCCGCCGCATGCTCGAAGGGGCCAAGACCCAAGCCGAACGCAAGGTGCTATTGGCTGGCAAGGTCGAGGACATGATCAACACGGTCGTGCGCCAGATCGCGTTCTACGATTTCGAATGCAAACTCCACGCCGCGCGCCGCGAGGGCGAACTGACCCCTGATGACATCAACGCCCTCTGGATGAGCGTGCAGGCCCAGAGCCTGGGCGACGCCTTTGATTTCATGGAGGGCTATGAAACCTTCTGGGCCTATATCCCGCACTTCATCCACTCGCCTTTTTACGTCTATGCCTATGCCTTTGGCGATGGCCTCGTGAATGCGCTCTACGCGGTCTACGAAGAGAACCCCGACGGGTTTCAGGACAAGTATTTCGACCTGCTCAAGGCGGGCGGCTCCAAACATCACAAAGAGCTTTTGGCGCCCTTCGGCCTAGATGCCAGCGACCCGGCGTTTTGGGACAAGGGCCTCAGCATGATTTCAGGCATGATCGACGAATTGGAGGCGATGGAGGGGTGAGCCTCTGCCTTCTGACATGAGTACTTGAACCATAAAGAAGCCGTAGCTCGTTCATCTGGCCAAAAATACCTCGGGGGGCACGGGGGGCAGAGCCCCCCAACCCTTCATTTCAACTGGCTGTCCTTTGATCCACGCCGGTTTATGCCGCCGCGCGGTTGGTGCGCCGAGTCACGCTCTTGCTGGCAGTCGATGCAGAGCTTGACGCCCGGAATGGCCACGCGCCGCGCCTCGGGGATGGGTTCTTCACATTCCGCACAATGAGTCAGGCTCTCGCCCTCTGGTCCGCGCCGCGCCTTGAGCCGCGCCAATTCATCCGAAATCGACGCCTCGATCTGTTCGCTCACCGCGCCGTCGCGCGCCCATCCACCGGCCATCTCGCCTTGCTCCTCTGACACGGGTCAGTTTACGCCTTGTACGCAGCCCGTCAATTCCGCTCCGCTCAGGGCAGCAGGACGCGGGGCTTGGGCAAGCTCAGCGTCATGTCGCGCACAAACGCCCCGCTGACACCAGAGGTTCCGGCCATGATATCGCGCAGAAAGCCGATGGCGGAGGGCGAGGTGACAGGTACGAAATGGTTGAGACCTGACCCATCCGCAAGCGCCGTAAAGTCGATCACCATCACATCGGGGCGCTGCACCTTGTCGGCGCGGTCGATCATGCCAAGGCGCGGCTTGCGCCCGGTGATAAAGCCCGAGAGCGACAGCGCACGATCCGCCTTGGTGATGAAAATGAGAAAGGGTTGCGGCAGGCGGCCAATCGTCTCGGCCTGCCGGTCGAAGACATCGGGATCAATGTCGGGTGACATCAGCACCACACCGCTGATCCGGGTCAGCAGAGCGCGATCCTCGCTGAGCGCAATGCTGCGCAGCGCCTCCATCACCAGACTCGATCCCATCGAATGGGCCAGCAGAAACACCTTGTCGCCCGGCCCGCCGGTCAACTGGCGCAGCACCGCCGTCAGATCGTCGCGTGCGTAGAGCACCGAATCGCGGTCGTAGATATAGCCGCGCGGATCCCCCGCCGAGGGCCAGGAAAACAGAACCCCCGGCATGGCCGTGTCAAAATCGGTCTGGATTTGAGCCAGCCGATACATCGCCTCGGAAAGGGTGTTGTTATAGCCGTGCACGAAGAGCAGCGTCTCGCGCGTGCCGGGATGGTTGCGTCGCATGGCGCGTTGCATGTCGGCCACCCCGTCAAAGATCTCGGTGCCGGTTACCACAAAATCGGTGGAGGCATCGGCCGGACCTTCAGGCCATTCGATCTGTCCCGGCGCATGGGTTGGCGGCACCGACACATCCGCACGGAAAAACCGCATCCCCTCGGGCCGCTCCAACCCAAAGATCGGCCCGGTCTGATCCAGCTTGCGTCCTGTGGCCACATAGACCGGCTGGATCGTGGCGCTGGGATCCGGGGCCGCACGCTCGGCGGTGACACGCGGCGCACAGGCCCCAAGAAGCACAATCGCGCCGCCCAGCATGGCGCGCCTCACATTGCCTGCCCAGTTGTCACCCAGTCCCATGCCACACCTCACCCGCACTCATTTCGCAGTGAGAGATACGCGCAAAGTCCGCCCGCGCCAAGGGACCTCAGGCGGAGGTGAGCATGCCTTTTTCCTGCGCCAAGGCGCGCATACGCTTTTGCAGCTTTTCAAAGGCGCGCACCTCGATCTGGCGAATACGCTCGCGGCTCACGTCATAGGCGGCGCTCAGATCCTCAAGTGTCACGGTCTCGTCACTCAGCCGCCGCTGGGTGAGGATGTCGCGCTCGCGCTCGTTGAGCACGTCCATCGCCTGCACCAGCAATTCGCGCCGCGCATCCAACTCGTCGCGCCGCTCATAATCGCCGGCCTGATCGGCATCCTCATCCTCCAGCCAGTCCTGCCATTGCATCGAGCCTTCGCCCTCAGCCCCGACCGTGGCATTGAGCGAGGCATCGGCCCCCGCCATGCGCTGATTCATGCTGATCACTTCAGCCTCGGTCACGCCCAGATCGGTCGCGATCTTCTTGACAACCTCGGGGCGCATATCACCGTCTTCCAACGCGCCGATCTTGGCCTTGGCCTTGCGCAGGTTGAAAAAGAGTTTCTTTTGCGCCGAGGTGGTGCCCAGCTTCACAAGGCTCCAGGACCGCAGGATATATTCCTGGATCGAGGCGCGAATCCACCACATCGCATAGGTCGCCAGGCGAAAGCCGCGCTCGGGGTCAAAGCGTTTGACCGCCTGCATGAGGCCCACATTCGCCTCGGAAATCACCTCGGCCTGCGGCAGCCCATAGCCGCGATAGCCCATGGCGATCTTGGCCGCGAGGCGCAGGTGGCTTGTGACCATCTTGTGCGCGGCCTCGGTGTCCTGCTCTTCGGCCCAGCGCTTGGCCAGCATATATTCCTCTTCCGGCTCCAAGAGCGGGAATTTGCGGATTTCCTGCATATAGCGGTTGAGGCCGCCTTCCGGCGTCGGGGCTGGCAGATTGTTATAATTTCCCACGCTGTCGTCCCTCCAGATGTTTGCATCGTTAACATTCAACTAGGTAGATGCGGGCACCCTTTCAAGGTGCTTACACTGATGTAACTAACGCAGAGTTAGGATGGTTCCGTCGCGGCGCTCGTTTTATGACAGAAAGTCACGCGATCTTGCGCCGCTGTCACGCAGCGCGCAAGGCAGAGAGCAGCGCTTGCATGTCCTCAGGCAACTCCGCCTCGAACCTGAGCGCGGCCCCGCTGACAGGATGTGTGAACCCCAGCACCGCCGCATGAAGGGCCTGCCGGGGAAATCCCTGCGCCGCCGCCACACCCGCAGGCGTCAGCGCCTTTTCCTTGAGCTTGCGGCGCCCGCCGTAGACCGGATCCCCGATCAGCCCATGGCCCGCATGGGCCATATGCACCCGGATCTGATGGGTGCGCCCGGTCTCCAGCCAGCACTCCATCAACGCGGCAACGGCAGGCGTGCCGAAACTCTCGATCACCCGCGCCCGCGTCACCGCATGCCGTCCGCCCTCGAACAGGACCGCCTGCCGCTGCCGGTCGGTCTTGTGCCGCGCAAGGCGGGTGGCGATGCGCAGGACATTGCCAGCCTCGAAACTGATCCCCGGCAGGCCACGCAGCCGTGGATCGCTCGCATCAGGCACACCGAAAACCACGGCCAGATACTGTCGCGCGACGCTATGCGCCTCGAATTGCGCGGCCAGACCCTGATGCGCGGCATCCGACTTGGCCACCACCAAGAGGCCGCTGGTATCCTTGTCGATGCGGTGGACAATGCCCGGCCGCTTGGCCCCGCCCACACCCGAGAGGCTGTCACCGCAATGATGCAAGAGCGCGTTGACCAGCGTGCCCTCGGGACTGCCGGGGGCGGGATGCACCACCATGCCCGCAGGTTTGTTGATGACGATCAGATCGTCATCTTCATGGACCACCTCGAGCGCAATGGCCTCTGGCATCATATGGCTCTCGCGCGCCTCCGGCAGGGCAATCTCGATCAGGTCGCCCGCCTGCACCCGCGCCTTGGCCTCGGTCACGACCGCGCCGTTGACCCGCACCGCCCCCTCTTCCAAGAGCCGCGCCAGCCGCGTGCGCGACAGGACCGCCGCCTCTGGCACATCCCGGACAAGCGCCTTATCAAGGCGCTGAGGCGGATCATCCCCGATCCGGAAAACAAGCGGGTCCAATCCCATGGATGACAACTCTCCGCCGGTCGCCCCGGCCACACTGAAGTTTCTGGCGCGGCTGGTCACGCTCTTGACCGCCACGATGGTTGTCGGCCTCATAGTGATGATCGGCCTCTTTGTCACCCGCTTCTGGGGCGACGAGGCGGGTACGCTGGCCCTGCCCGACAGCATCACGCTGCCAGCGGACACGCGCGCCACCGCCGTGACCCAAGGCCCGGACTGGTTTGCCATCGTGACCGAGGACAACCGCATCCTCATCTACGACCGCCAGAGTGGCAGCCTGCGGCAAACCGTGTCCATCGAGACACAAAACTGATTTTTGAGGGATGGTACCGCCTCCCTGGCTTGAACAGGGGACCTCTGGATCCACAATCCAGCGCTCTAACCAACTGAGCTAAGGCGGCACTGGGGGGCGATTTAGCTTTACCGTGTTGGGATTGCAAGTCTAATGCAACGCGATTTCCCAGGTTTGTTCCACCAGATCACAGCCATAGGCATGCACCGGACGCGCCTCTGCGATCCGCCAGCCGTTGCGTGCGTAGAGCGCACAGGCGGCGCGGTGGCTCTCGTGGGTGGCCAGCGTCATGCGCGCATAGCCTTTGGCGCGTGCGAAATCCATGCAATGCGCCAGCATCCGCTGGCCAAGCCCCCGCCCCCGCGCCTCTGGCTCCAGGAGAAAGAGCCGCAGCTTGGCCACCTCCGCGCTCTGCGCCACGCAGAAAATCGAGCCAAGCGGCCGCCCATCCGCCTCGGCGATCCACCCCGCCTCACGCGCAGGGTCATGGCGCGCCAGATAGTCCGCGATGATCTCGGCCACCAGCGGCGCGAATGTGGCGTCAAACCCCGCCTCACGCGCGTAGAGCGTCCCGTGGCGCTCTGTCAGCCAAGGGGCGTCCTCTGCTCGAAACAGGCGCAGCGCGATCTCATCCATAGCGCCCAGCAAAGCGCCAAGACGCTTGTCAATCAAGGGGGAAACAGATAGCACGCCCTCTGTTGCAAGGAGAGCGCCATGGGTATCAATTCAGAGAGCGACATCGAGGCCAACCTCCAGATCGGGCCGACCGATCAAGGCATGGTCCGTCTCTACATCGAGGCGCAAGGCATTGACCTGCCGATGGATTTCACCCCCGAAGAGGCCGAGGAAATCGCGCAGGAAATTATTGCCTCCGCCCAGGCGGCACGGGCCAAGGGCTCATAACCGCGGATCGAGCACCGATTGCAGCCGCCGCGCCGCATGGCGGGCAAACTTGCGCGTGAGCGCCGCACGCCGCGCTCCGGCCAACCGGGTCTCAGGCCCCATGCGAATGATTTCCGCGCCATACCCATCCGCGAGAATCAGCCCGGTGCCCTCAGGCAGCAGATCCACCGGAAATTCGGCATCCACAGCCCAGAAATAGCGATCGCACCATTGCAGATAGCCTTGCCACTTGGCGTCGCCCATGAAATCGGCGCGGCTCGACTTGCACTCGATCACCCAGATTTCACCCTTGGGGCCAAGCGCCATCACATCGACGCGCCGCCCCCGTTCAGGCACGAATTCAACAATCGAATCAAAATCATGGCTGCGCAGGTGGCGACACACCCCGCGCGCCAGAACCTGCCCCGGTTGCAGCAATTGATCTGTCTCAAACTCCATGGGTGAAATTATGAACAAAACACGAACGTGCGCAACCCCTTGTCGAAGCCTCGGGAAAGACTTACCTGTGGGGCGTGACGGGTGCTGTTCTTCTCGACAACGGTTGCATTCCAGTGGCCTTAAGCAATTCCGAGGGAATTGGCTCTGTCTGGACCCTGGTCCAGTTATCCGATGCCCACCTGTACATACAGGTCCTCGGGAATCATACCACCGAACGGTTGCTACGGGCCCGTCACACCCATCGACCGTGTTGGAATTGCGCCGCGCTCAGCGCCGCTGAACCGGACGCCGCCGGTCATCAACCCGCACCGGAATCGCCATATATTCCCGCACCATCGCCCGCTGACGGTGCCCGCCACGCGGCTCATCGTCGTCGTCATCCTTCATCCGCATCACCGCGATCGCGAATTGCACGCCGGCAAACACAATGCCATTGGCAAACCACAGCACGACCACCGCCAATAGCCCTTTGTCGGAATGCGTCACCAAGTGCCACAGGTTCGCGACATTGAACCAAAGAAGCATGGCCACAAAGGCCGCGGCGATGCCGAATCCGATGGCAACCTGCGTGATATAGAGGCGGACAAGCTTGGGCATATTACGACTCCTTTGCTTAGGGTCCGATTCTACGCCTTTGCCAGAGGAATACAAGTGAACGGCCCGCGACCCTTTCGCGCCGCGGCCTCATCTGGCCAAAAATACCTCGGGGGTTTGGGGGCTGGCCCCCAATTTGTGCTGCCCGCGGATCAAAACGCCTCGGGCCGCGCCTCGCGCGCCATGTGATCCAGTACGGCATTGACGAATTTCGATTCCTTGCCGGTCGGATAGAAGGCTTTGGCGACGTCGACATATTCCATGATCACCACCTTGGGCGGTGTGTCGGATTGCACCAATTCTGCGCCTGCTGCCCGAAAGAGCGCGCGCAGCGTGGGATCAATCCGCCCGATCGGCCATTTCGCCACCAGCGCCCGGTCGGTCATCTGGTCGATCTTGGCCTGCCAGCTGACCGCATCGTCAAGCAGCTTGCGAAACAGATCGACATCGCCCTCGGCCATATCGACGCCCTCATCGACCTCGGCCCCAAAACGGAAGTCGACAAATTCCTCGCGCACCGCGTCAGAGGTCTGGCCGGAATGTTCCATCTGAAACAGCGCCTGCACCGCGTATAGGCGGGCGGCGGATTTCATCTGGCGCTTGCGATTGCCCGAGAGGGCGGGATCGGTGGTCATGCGACGGGTTTGCCTTTTGCTGCGCCTGCGATCTGAATCTCCTCGGTCGCGGGCTTGAATCCCACGCCCTTGCGCGGGCCGCCCCATTTACGGGCGAGCGCCACCAGATGCAAGGCCGCCGCCGCCGCACCCGCACCCTTGTTCATGCGCGCGGGATCGGCGCGCACCTCGGCTTGGGCGCGGTTTTCGACCGTCAGGATCCCATTGCCGATGCACAGGCCCTGCAGGCCCAACAGCGTGATGCCGCGCGAGCTGTCATTGCAGACGGTGTCGTAATGCGTGGTCTCGCCCCGGATCACACAGCCCAGCGCCACATAGGCGTCGAAATTGGCCATGCGTTCCGCGATACCGATGGCTGTGGGGATTTCCAGCGCGCCAGGAACTTCGGCAATCTCGTAGGTGCCGCCCGTGGCCTCGATTTCCGCCGTGGCCCCGGCAATCAGGTTGTCGGCAATGTCGCGATAAAACGGCGCCACCACGATCAAGACCTTGACGGGCTTGTCAAACTCGGCGCGCGGCAGGGAATATTCGTGCTCGGCCATGCTCTTACTCCTCGGTCAGGGGGCGGGTGCCGGTGATCGAAATGCCATAGGCATCAAGGCCCAGATAGCGGGTTTTCGGGCTATCTGTCAGCAGGATCAGCTCGCGAATGCCCATGGTTGACATGATCTGCGCGCCAATGCCGGTGTGCTTGATGGTGCGCGGCGCATCCTCATCCTCCATCTCACCCGCCAGCTTGGGCCGGGGTTGACGGAAGAGAAACACCGCGCCGCGCCCCTCGCGTGCGATGATCTCCATCGCGCGCGGCAGCTTGGCCGTGGGCCCATCACTGCGCTTGCTCAGGCCGATGCCCAGCACATCCTCCAGCGCGTTCAGCGCATGGGTGCGCGCCAGCACAGGGCGGCCATCGGTTACATCGCCCTTGGTCAGCACGACATGCTCGGTCTGGGTGATCTGATCGGCAAAAATCCGCATCTCCCAATCGCCCCCATGGCTTGAAGAGACGGAGTCCCGCCCCACCTCGGTGATCAGGTTGTCATGCTTGTGGCGATAGGCGATGAGATCGGAAATCGTGCCGATCTTGAGGTCATGCTTGGCGGCAAATTCGATCAGGTCGGGCAGCCGCGCCATGCTGCCGTCCTCTTTCATGATCTCGCAGATCACCCCCGAGGGGTTCAGCCCCGCCAGCCGCGCAATATCCACCGCCGCCTCGGTATGGCCTGCCCGCACCAGCACGCCCCCGCGCCGCGCCCGCAGGGGAAAGATGTGCCCCGGCGTGGCAATCGCCGCCATGGTGTTTTGCTCGTTTATCGCGGTGGCAATGGTCAGCGCTCGGTCATGGGCGGAAATGCCTGTGCTCACGCCCTCGCGCGCCTCGATGGACACGGTAAAGGCGGTCTCATGCCGCGAGGAATTGTTGACCGCCATCATCGGCAGGCCCAGCCGGTCGATCCGCTCAGCCGTCATCGGCAGGCAGATCAGGCCGCGGCCATGCATCGCCATGAAATTCACCGCCTCCGGCGTGGCGAACTCGGCGGCAATCACCAGATCACCCTCGTTCTCGCGGTCCTCATGGTCCACGAGAATGAACATCCGGCCCTTACGCGCCTCCTCGATGATCTCTTCGGTGGGCGCAATCGCATGGCGCAGATCGGCCTCGACGGGGCCGGGTTTCTCGAATGGAACGGTGTCGGACATGGGCGCGCCCTCCGGGGTGTTGCAACCCGGCCCGGATACCGCAGCCGCGCGGCAATGGCCAGAGGGGATCAGCCCGTGACCTGTTCGCCAAGCAGCGTGACCACCCGCGCCAGATCGGCGCGCGGTGGATCAAAGGCGGGATGTTCCAGCATCAGTGCCTTGCCGGACGGCACAGATGCGGCAAAGGGCGCGATCAGGCTCCCCTCGTCCAGTGCGCTCTGAACCAGGCTCTGATGCCCCATCAGCACCCCTGCCCCGTGCCGCGCCTCTTCCAGCGCAATGGCATAGAGCGAATAGCGCGGCCCGTCGGTGGGCAGGCGGAGATCCGGCATCATCACCCGCGCCCAGAGCGCCCAGTCCTCGGGCCAGAGTGCATCGTGCAACAGGGTTTCTGCTGCCAAATCGGCGGGGCTGCGCAACCGCGCGGCAATCTCGGGCGCACAGACCGGCAGGATCATATCCTGCGCCAGCACCCGCTCGCCCCGCGCGCCGGTCGGCAGGCGGATAAAGAGGCTGAGATCAAAAAGATCACGCGCCAGATTGGGTGGGGCCTCAATGGCTGAAACGGAAATGCGCAGCTCTGGCAAGGCCGCGCGCACCGCCGGCAGGCGCGGTGATAGCCAGAGCTGCGCCACCGATGGCAGCGCCGCGATATGCAACGTCCGATGCCGGGCCGCCCCCCGCAGGCCATGCACCGCCGCCCCCATCGCGTCAAAAGCCGCGGCGAATCCCGGCATCGCCTCTGCCCCCAGCGCCGTCAGCCGCACCCCCTGCGACCGACGCTCAAAGAGGTCCGCGCCGATCCAGTCCTCCAATGCCCGGATATGTTGCGATACTGCGCCAGGCGTGACGCACAGCTCTTCGGCAGCATTGGCAAAACCGCCCAATCGGGCGGCCGCCTCAAACGCGCGCAACGCATTGAGCGGCGGCCCCTTGGGGCGTGGTGGCGATACGGACATTTTCTAGCCTTAGTTTTCCTATGCTGATTTTTACATAATCTTGTTTGCACCGTCCATCCCCGCGCGCCATCTTGCCGGGAACAAACCCGCAGGAGACCACCATGCCACTTGCCCGCCGCCCTTGGGTGCCCAGCCTTTGCGAAGACCTGATCCAGACCCTTGCCACCCGCACCGCGCATCAGGACGCGGGCGCAATCGCCGCGCGCATCGAGGCGCTGGCAAGTGACAACCGGCGCATCCATGAGACCCAGTGTTTCAACCTCAACCCCGCCACCAATGTGATGAACCCGCGCGCCGAGGCGCTTCTGGCCTCGGGGATAGGCTCGCGCCCGTCGCTGGGCTATCCGGGCGACAAATACGAAATGGGGCTCGAGGCGATCGAGGAAATCGAGGTCATCGCGGCGGAACTCGCCGCCGAGGTCTTCGGCGCGAAATACGCGGAAATCCGGGTGCCGTCGGGCGCGATTGCCAATCTCTACGCCTTCATGGCCACCTGCCGCCCCGGCGACACGATCATCGCGCCCCCCGCCTCGGTCGGCGGCCACGTCACCCATCATGCGCCGGGCTGCGCCGGGCTCTATGGCCTGCGTATCCTTGAGGCCCCGGTGAATGCCGATGGCTACACGGTCGATGTCGCGGGTCTGCGCGCGCTGGCCCTGGCCGAACGCCCCCGGCTGATCACACTGGGCGCAAGCCTCAACCTGCAGGAACACCCCGTGCGCGAGGTGCGCGCGATTGCCGATGCGGTGGGCGCCAAGCTGCTCTTTGACGCGGCGCATCAATGCGGGATCATTGCGGGCGGGGCATGGAAGAATCCGCTCGATGAGGGCGCGCATCTGATGACGATGAGCACCTACAAAAGCCTTGGGGGACCTGCCGGGGGGCTCATCGTCACCAACGAGGCGGATCTGGCGGAACGTCTGGATGCCATCGCCTTTCCCGGCATGACGGCCAATTTCGACGCGGCGAAATCCGCAGCACTTGCCATCACGCTCTGCGATTGGCGCACCCATGGCCGCAGCTATGCCGCGCAGATGATCACGGTGGCTCAGGCGCTTGCAGTGGCGCTCGAAGCCGAAGGCCTGCCCGTCTTCAAGGCAGGCGGTATCGCCACGGCCTCGCACCAATTCGCCATCGCGGCGGCGGGATTGGGCGGCGGACAGGCGGCGTCGAAAACGCTGCGCCGCGCGGGCTTTCTCGCCTGCGGTATAGGCCTGCCGATTGCGCCCGTGGCGGGCGATATGAACGGGTTGCGCATCGGCACGCCCGAACTGGTCCGCTGGGGTGTCACACCAGAGCATGCCCCGCGCATGGCGGCGCTTATCGCGCGGGCGCTGCGCGGCAATGACCCCGATGCGCTCTTGCCCGAGGTCTCAGGCTGGCGTCAGAGCTTCGACCGGCTGCATTACATCACCTGAACCGCGTTAGAGCGGGTTGCGTCTGATCGGTCTCATATCGTGCCGGCCCCCGCGCCGGGGCCTCTACCCTGCCTCGGCGAGGTCCCGGATCAGGTCCGGGACGGGTATGGTTTGATGGGGCGCAACACTAATGCAGCTTCTTGCGAATGCGCTGCACCATCCACCACACAAGGGCGATGACAGGTAAAGTCACGGCAGCGGTCACGCTGCCCTTGCTCATGCCCAGCACCTCCGCCAACGGATAAAGCAGATAAGAGGCCAGCGACACCGCGTAATAGCTGATCGCCACCACGGACAGGCCCTCGACCGTCTTTTGCAACCGCAGTTGCAGATCGGCGCGCTTGTCCATGCTCTCCAACAGCGCCTGATTCTGTGCGCTCCGCTCCACATCCACCCGCGTGCGCAGCAATTCGCCCGCCCGCATCGCCCGGTCGGCCATGGCGGCCAGACGGTCCTTGGTGGCGCGCACGGTGCGCATCGCCGGATCATACCGGCGCATCATGAATTCCGCGAAAGTCTGCCGCCCCTCAAAGCGTTCCTCGCGCAAGACCGCAATCCGTTGGTTCACGATCTGCTCATAGGCCGCCGTCGCGCCAAAGCGGAAGGACGAGCGCGCCACCAGCGCCTCCAACTCTGCCGAAACCCGCAAGAGGCTTTGCAGCGTTTCCTCCGCTGGTTGGCTGCCCCCCGTCATGTCATTGATCAGGCGGCTCAACTGGCTATCGGTCTCGCCCATCTGGCGGCCCATTTCGCGCACGCGGGCAAAGCCCAGCATCGACATCGCCTTGTAGGTCTCGATCTCGCACAGGCGCTGCACCACGCGGCCAATCCGCCGCGCGCCGGTGCTGGGGGCCACATGCAGCGAAAACCGCAAATGCCCCGCCGGATCAATCCGAAAATCGCCCGCCATAACGGCCGCATCATCCAGCACGCGCGCCACTGCCACGCTTTCGGACACGAACCACTGATCAATCTCGTCACGCGTTGCCTCGCGGCTCTTCCACGGGATCACCCGGATCATCGCCGAGGTGACGCGCAGCCCTGGCGCGTCCGCCAGCCAATCGGCCGGAAACACCTCGAAATCCGCCGGATCAAAGGGCCGCGCGCTGACCCCATCGGTGAAGACGGTATAGGTCACCATCTCGGTATGGCTTTCCCATTTCAGGCTGTGCCGTCCGATCTGACCGGAATAATGCGTGGCCCCCGGCTGCGGATGCTTGGCCCCGTAGCGATCGAGAAGCGCGATCAGATGCGCGAGGTCCGCCGCCCGGTCCCGCTTGGCCGCATCATGCGGCTGCTTGACCGCCAGATAAACGGCGGTGCAAGGCGCATTGAGCGACGGAAACGGCCGCGCATGCAGCTCATTGGCCATCTCATAGCGCAGCGGGTGGTCCTGAATGGGGGGCATGCGCCGTTCTCCTGTTCCTCCGCGCTCCATACCGCGTGCCGCGCCCGCGAAAAAGAGGTTTTTCGTTCAAACCCAATGATTTAGCGGAACACAAGTGTATACCGCGCAAGCTTTGGGCGTCATCGTTCCCAAAATACTCAAATTCCAACCTTTGCCAAAGGGAAAGCAGAATGCGAAAGGGCGCAGCCTCTCGGCCGTGCCCTCTGCATTTTCACATCCCGAAACGATCAGTCGATCTTCGGCAAGAGGCTCGACAGGCTCGCCTTGGCGTCGCCATAGAACATCCGCGTGTTGTCCTTGTAAAAGAGCGGGTTTTCGATCCCCGAATAGCCGGTGCCCTGCCCGCGCTTCGAGACAAACACCTGCTTGGCTTTCCAGCACTCCAAGACCGGCATCCCGGCGATGGGGCTGTTGGGATCGTCCTGCGCCGCCGGGTTCACGATGTCGTTCGAACCGATGACGATGGCCACATCCGTGTCGGGGAAATCCTCGTTGATCTCGTCCATTTCCAGCACGATGTCATAGGGCACCTTGGCCTCGGCCAAGAGCACGTTCATATGCCCCGGCAGACGCCCCGCAACCGGATGGATGGCGAAACGCACGTTCTTGCCCTTGGCCCGCAGTTTCGCGGTCAGTTCGGAAACCGCCCCCTGCGCCTGCGCCACCGCCATGCCATAGCCCGGAATGATGATGATGCTGTCGGCCTCGTTCAGCGCCGTGGCGACACCATCGACGTCAATCGCCACCTGCTCGCCTTCGACCGCCATCTGCTCGCCCGCCGGGCCGCCAAAGCCGCCCAGAATGACCGAGATGAACGAACGGTTCATCGCCTTGCACATGATGTAGCTCAGGATCGCACCAGAGGAACCGACCAGCGCCCCCACCACGATCAAGAGGTCATTGCCAAGACTGAAGCCGATCGCCGCCGCAGCCCAGCCCGAGTAGCTGTTGAGCATCGACACGACCACGGGCATGTCCGCGCCGCCGATCCCCATGATCAGGTGATAGCCGATGAAGAACGCCAGAAGCGTCATCACCACCAGCGTCCAGATGCCGGCGTCATTGAAATACATGATCCCCAGCACGGTCGACAGGATCGCCGCCCCGGCATTGAGCATATGCCCGCCCGGCAGCTTCTTGGCGGCGGTGTCGACCTTGCCCGCCAGCTTGCCAAAGGCGATGATCGAGCCGGTAAAGGTCACCGCGCCGATAAAGACGCCCAAGAACACCTCGACCCGCAGGATCGCCACCTCGACGCTGGTTTTCTTGGCCAGCACGGCGGCAAAGCCCTCAAGCCCCTTACGCGCGGTGTCGTCCATCGCCAGCACGCGACCCAGTTCGATATCGGCGTTAAAGCCGACAAAGACCGCTGCGAGGCCGACAAGGCTGTGCATCGCCGCCACAAGCTGCGGCATCTCGGTCATCTGCACCCGCGTGGCCACCACATAGCCAATCGCGCCACCGGCCGCGATCAGCACCAGCGACAAGAGCCAGAGCCCGGCACCCGGGCCAATCAGCGTGGCAACCACCGCCAGCGCCATACCGGCCATGCCATACCACACGGCGCGCTTGGCGCTTTCCTGCCCCGAGAGCCCACCCAGAGAGAGGATGAAGAGGATGGCCGCCACCACATAGGCAGCCGTCGTGAAACCGTAATCCATGATCCTCTACTCCTTATGACTTCTGGAACATGGCGAGCATGCGCCGGGTGACGAGGAAGCCACCGAAAATATTGATCCCGGCCATGAAGACCGACAGCGCCGCCAGCAGGATGACAAGGAAAGATCCCGATCCGATCTGCATGAGCGCACCCAGAATGATGATCGACGAGATCGCGTTGGTCACGGCCATCAGCGGCGTGTGCAGGCTGTGCGACACGTTCCAGATCACCTGGAAGCCCACGAAAACGGCCAGCACGAAGACGATGAAATGCTGCATGAAGCTGGCCGGGGCCACCAGACCCACCCCCAGGAGCAACGCAGCACCGACCACCAGAAGCGTGACCTGTTGCTTGGTCTGCGCCTTGAACGCCGCCATTTCCGCCGCGCGCTTTTCCTCGGCAGTCAGTTCCTTGGCCTTTTCCTTGGGCTTGGCCGCGGCAATCGCCGCAACCTTGGGGGGCGGCGGCGGGAAGGTAACGGCACCCGCATGGGCCACCGTGGCCCCCCGGATCACGTCATCCTCCATGTTGTGATTGACCTTGCCATCCTTCTCGGGCGTGAGGTCCGACATCATGTGGCGGATATTGGTGGCATAGAGCGTCGAGGATTGCGCCGCCATCCGGCTCGGGAAATCGGTATAGCCGATGATGGTGACGCCGTTTTCTGTGACGATCTTTTCGTCCATCACCGTCAGCTTGCAGTTGCCACCTTTTTCGGCGGCCAGATCGACGATGACCGATCCCCGCTTCATCGCCTTGACCATGTCCTCGGTCCAAAGCTCGGGCGCTTCGCGGTTGGGGATGAGGGCGGTTGTGATGACGATATCCATCTCCGGAGCCAGCTCGCGGAACTTGGCCAGTTGCGCCTCGCGGAACTCCGGGCTTGAGACAGAGGCATAACCGCCGGTGGCGGCCCCGTCCTGCTGCTCTTCCTTGAAATCGAGATAGACGAATTGCGCGCCCATGGATTCGACCTGCTCGGCCACTTCGGGCCGCACGTCAAAGGCATAGGTGATCGCGCCCAGCGAGGTCGATGTGCCGATGGCCGCAAGCCCCGCCACGCCCGCGCCGACGATCAGAACCTTGGCCGGGGGCACCTTGCCCGCCGCGGTGATCTGCCCGGTAAAGAAGCGGCCGAAATTGTTGCCCGCCTCGATCACCGCGCGGTAGCCCGCGATATTGGCCATTGAGGACAGAGCGTCCATCTTCTGCGCCCGGCTGATGCGCGGCACCATGTCCATGGCGATGACCGATGTGCCCTTGTCGGCGAGTTGTTTCATCTGCGCCTCATTCTGCGCAGGCCAGAAGAAGGAGATCAGAAGCTGGCCTTCGCTCAGGCGCTTGGCCTCCGTCTCGCTGGGCGGGCGCACCTTGGCCACGATATCCACGGCCTTGTAGAGTGCTGCGGCGGTCTTGATCACCTCGACGCCAGCGGCCTCATAGGCCGCGTCCGAGAATCCCGCAGCGGCCCCCGCGCCGCTTTCGATGGCACAGTCATAGCCCAGCTTTTGCAATTGCAGGGCCGAATCGGGTGTCATGGCGACCCGATTCTCACCCTCATGCACTTCCTTTGGCGTTCCGATCTTCAATGCTGTCTCCCCCTTTGGCAGATGACGTGTTCTGATGGCCCCGCAGCGCGGCATGCCGGTTTCCTTGTCCCGAAGGTCGTTATTTCACACTATTTCGTGAGTGACGAGATCAAGATTGTCGCGGTTTCTACAACCAACGTCGTGTTTTTTCGCAATATCGGGCAAAATCCATGCGGAACTTGCGCCGCATCCTGTCCTCTTCCGGTATAACGAAGCGTTTTTCGATCACCCAGACGAAAACGGGAATCAGTGGCAGCGCCAGAACCGCGTCCCAGCGCAGAATCAGCCCCGCGAGAATCAGCGCATCCCCCAGATAGATGGGATTGCGCGACCGCCGGAAAATGCCCGACTGAATCAGCCGCTCGGGCGTTTCATGCGGCACGATGCTGGTCTTGTGCCGGCGAAATTCCATGGCCGCCATCACCACCAGCAAAATCCCCCCACCCACGAGCAGCCCTCCCAAGAGATCGGCCCAGGTCTCGCCAAAGCTGAGGCCCATGCCATAGAGGCTCGATTGCAACCAGGCGAGTGCAAGAAACCCCGCCAGCCAGACCGGCGGCATGTCGATCCATTTCAGCATGGGCCTGCGATCCCTCTCGAGGTTGTCACTTGGTCAAGAGCGGCTACAGTAGCGCGAGTCAAGGTGGAGGCAAGATGACAATCGCGGGCAAACACGCATTGGTGACGGGCGGCGGCAGCGGCATTGGCCTTGCTATCGCCCGCGCGCTGGCCGAGGCGGGCGCAGAGGTGACAATCACCGGACGCCGCGCCGCGGTGCTGGAGGCAGTCAGCGGCGCAGGCCTGCATCCCGTCGTTATGGACGTCTCCCAAGAGGCCCATGTCGTCGCCGGCGTGGCCGAGGCGGTCGCTGCGCGCGGCCCGATCCAGATCTGCATCGCCAATGCCGGCATCGCCGAGGGGCGCGCCCTGCACAAGACCGACGCCGAGTTCTGGCGTCAGATCATGGCCACCAATCTCGACGGCGCATTCTACACCTTGCGCGAATGTCTGGGCGGCATGCGCCAGACCGACTGGGGTCGGGTCATCGCCATTTCCTCGATTGCCGGGATCAAGGGGCTCAAGGGCGCGGCCGCCTATACGGCCTCTAAACACGGGATGATCGGCCTCATCCGCGCGCTGAGCGAGGATTATCTTGGCACCGGCCTGACCTTCAACGCGATTTGTCCCGGATATGTGGACACTGACATCGTCAGCCGCAATGCCACCGCCATTTCGCAGCGCGCGGGCGTGTCAGAAGAGGCCGCGCGCGCCATGATGATCGAGGCCAACCGCCACAAACGCCTGATCGCCCCCGAGGAAGTGGCCCAAGCCGTACTCTGGCTCTGCGGTCCGGGATCGAACAGCCTCAATGGCCAGACCATCGAGATCGCAGGCGGTCAGGTCTGATCCAAGGCTTCGCGGCCTGCATGGTTTCTTTATGGCGAAAATACTCCGGGGGTCCGGGGGCAGCGCCCCCGCCTTACGCCGGACATGATTGACCCGCTTTTAGACACAATCGTCTAAAATTCTCCCGAATGCGCGCCCATTGCCGCCGCACACTCTGTGTATCCAGTTTGGAAACAACAGGGTGCCGTAACTATGCCAACGACGTTCAACTGGATCTTTTTAGGGACCGAGACGGATTTTCTTGATCCGACCGAAGGCAACAGCAATGCCGAAAACGCCGCCCTCTTCGAAAACCGCACCTACGGCAGCGCAGTAGACCCGCTTTACCAGCGCATCACCAGCACCACGACCATCAACAACGGTGGCGCAGCCGGTGCGCTCGACATGAACAACACCGCGGCCAATGACGCCTTTACCACCGACATAGGCGCGGGCACGCAGACGTTTATCTTTGACGGGCTCAGCGTTTTCAACGCCACCATCACCTATGCCAATGGCACCACCGCGCTTGTCACGGCGGTTCTGGCGCAATCGACCACCGGCGAATTGTTTCTGGCGCCCGAAATCGGCTTCAACGCCGATGTCACCGCCTTCGAGGCCGGACCGATTGTTTCCATCACCCTCGACAGCGTCAATGCCAGCACCAATACCAACCTCGGCGCGGACCGCGTGGCGCAGGCCTGGGATAACGGGATTGTCGAAGGCACCGGCGGTGCCGATCTGATCAATGGCAGCTATATCGAACCTGTCGCCAATGGCTCTGACCGGGTGGACAATGGCGACGGGCTCAGCGGTCCGGGCTTCAACGACGACGTCATCAATGCGGGCGCAGGCAATGACACCGTGCTCGCTGGCCTTGGCAACGATTCCGTGCAGGGTGGCACCGGCGCCGACAGCCTGAGCGGCGAGAGCGGCAATGACACGCTGCTGGGCCAGGGCGGCACCGACACGCTGATCGGCGGCGCCGGAGATGACAGCCTTGAGGGCGGGGCTGGCAATGACGTGCTCTACGGCGATGGCGGCACCGCCGCACGCTGGAGCTATGATGTCTATACCCGCGATTTCACCTCGGCCAATGGTCAGGCGTTCACCATCGAGAGCGGCACCTTGGCGGGGTCCGGCACCTCTGCGGGCTTTGACGTCACGGGTCATGGCCAGCAGGCGACAGGTCAGTTCGATCCCAATGACTACGGCATTATCTATACCTCCAACCTCATCGCCTCCGAGGATGGGGTCTATCGCTTTACCACCACCTCGGACGATGGCTCGACCATCCGCATCCTCGACAGCAACGGCAACCCGCTGACCTTTACCAACCAGATCGGCACCACCGGATCGTTTCTCGACAACGATTTTCACCAGGCCGCGACGACCCGCTTTGGCGATGTCACGCTCGAGGCGGGCCAAAGTTACACCATCGAAGTGCGCTATTGGGAAAACCTTGGCGGCAACGTGCTCTCGGGCACCGTCACCCTGCCCGGCGGCGCGGTGCAGGATCTGGCCAGCAGCCCGCTCATCGTGGGCAGCGACGCGATTGTGGGCAATGATTTCCTTGACGGGGGGGCTGGTGCCGACCTGCTCTTTGGCGAAGGCGGCGATGACACGCTGATCGTGGGCGAGAATGACACGCTTTTTGGCGGCGATGGCGACGATCTCTTTGTCATCGAACCGCCCGCCGAGACCGGCACCGGCACGATCACCATCGTCGGCGGCGAAGGGGGCGAAACCAACGGCGATACGCTCTTCCTGTCACCCGAGGCGCGCAAGGCCGACATCACCTTTACCAACACCGATGACGCGGCGGGCGGCCTCTCGGGCAGCTTCACGCTCAGCGACGGCACCCTCGTCAACTTCTCGGAAATCGAGAACATCATCTGTTTCACGCCCGGCATCGGCATCCTGACCCCGCGCGGCGAGCGTCCGGTTGAGTCCTTGCGCGCGGGCGATCTGGTGATCACCCGCGATCATGGCCCGCAACCGATCCGCTGGATCGGGCGGCGCACCGTGCCGGGCATTGACCGCTTCGCCCCGGTGCGCGTGGCCGCCCATGTGCTCGACGGGGCGCGCGCGCCGCTTCTGGTCTCGCCACAGCACCGCTTTCTCTTCACCGGCTACAAGGCAGAGCTGCTCTTTGGCTGCGACGAAGTGCTGGTCGCCGCACGGCATCTGGTCGACAGCCTGGCCGTCACCCAAGAGGAACAGGCCGCCGTGACCTATATCCACGTCATGTTCGATCAGCACGAGGTGATCTACGCCGAAGGCGCGGCGACCGAGAGCTTTCACGCAGGCGACATCGGCATATCGGCCATTTCGGATCAGGCGCGCGAAGAGATGTTCAGCATCTTCCCGGAACTGCGCAGCAATCCCAATGCTTACGGTGCCACCGCGCGCCCCTGCCTCAAGCGCCACGAGGCCAAACTTTTACAACCCTGCGGATAACGCCCCTAAATTATGACGCGCACGGGCCGTTAAAATGCCTGAATCCAGCCAAAGTAACAGCGCGCTGGGACTTTAACACTATTCCAAAGGGTACGTCTTATGATCGTCAAGACTGACCTTGCCCGAGTGTTATCTTACGTGGAAAGCAGGTTTTATGTTTGAAAAACAAATATTTAAGACACGCACATCTTTCCCCCGCGCGCGTGAGCGCTGGGGGCGGCACGGTGTGTCTGCGCGCTCCTTGGACTGTCTGCCCCTCTGATCGGACGATCCTCCGCCGCCTGGCCCGTCACGGCCACACCCACGACCAGAAATCTGACGAGTAACCGAATATGGCCACGACCTTTGATCTCTTCCGCCTTGGGACCGCCCCGCAAATCGACACGATCGAAGGCAATCTCACCTCCGAGAATCATCAGGCCCTTGAGGGACTCGTCTTCGGCAGCACCGCCAATCCGCTGGCGAGCAATGTTGCGTCGCTCTCCCCCGACATCGACCTGCTGCTGTTTCCCGATTACGCCGGCGGGGCTACATCCAACGCCTACGATTCCAACAACTTCCTGAGCAACGAACAATTCGTCATCGGCGGCGTGCGCTACACGCATGACGCCACGATGCTCTACAGCAACACGGTGATTACCTACACCGATGGCACGACGGCAACTGTCACCGCCATGGTCATGCAGGACACCGCCGGCAATCTCTATCTTCTACCGCCGCCCTCCGGTCCCACCGCCTATTCAGACGCGCTCGAGGCCAAACCGATCCTCTCGGTCACATTGGGCACCGCCACGCCGGCCAACGGCACCGACGTCTATGCCATGACGGCAGACCGCTACGACCTCACGTTCTCGGATTACGTGGTCGAGGGCACGACCGGCAACGACCTTATCGACACCAATTACACCGGCGACCCCGAGGGCGACCGGATCGACGACACGGACAATCTCGCCGGGACCAACGATGATCTGGTCACGGCCGGTCTTGGCAACGACACCGTGCGCGCAGGCACCGGCAACGATACCGTCTATGGTGAAGGCGGCAACGATCTTCTCGATGGCGGCGCCGGCAATGACTCGCTTCTGGGCGGAGACGGTAACGATACGCTGATCGGCGGTGCCGGGGCCGATACGATGATCGGTGGATCGGGACTCGACATCGTCGACTACTCGGGCTCTTCCGAGGCGGTAAATGTCAATCTCTCGACCGGGGCCACCTCTGGTGGCGATGCCACCGGGGATGTGATCAACGATGGCATCGACGGCTTTATCGGGACAGCTTTCAACGACACTCTGGTCGGCTACGACGGCATCTTCGACGGCGGCACCACCACCAACTATATCGACGGCGGCGCGGGCAACGACTCCATCGACGGGCGCGACGGGGCCGACACGCTGATCGGCGGCAGCGGCAATGACACGATCCTTGGCGGCGGCGGCGACGACACGATCTACTACGGCACCGGCAACGACTCGGTCGAAGGGGGCGCGGGCAACGACTACATCGACGATGCCGGCGGCTTTGATGCGACCGCCGATGCCAGCACCGTTTCGGGCGGCGACGGCAATGACACGATCTTTGGCTCCTCGGCAGGAGACATCCTCAGCGGCGATGCGGGCAACGATTCCATCGGCGGCGAGAGCGGCAATGACCTGATCGACGGGGGCGCAGGGACCGACACCGTCTTTGGCGAAGCGGGCAATGACACGATCATCAGTTCAGGTGGCAATGACAGTATTTTCGGCGGCGATGATGCTGACCTGATCGTTGCAACGGCGAATGATCCTTCCGGTGTCTACAGTTTCTACGCCGATGGCGGCTCTGGCGGCACCGACAACGACACGCTCGACCTCTCGGGGCTGATCGCGGACGGCTGGACCGTCACCAGCATGACGCAAAACCCCGAGGCGAACGGCAATCCGGGGTTCAGCGGTCAGATTTCTCTCAGCCGCGGATTTGAATCGTTCAATATCAACTACGTCGACATCGAACGCTTCATCATCCCCGATTTCATCGTCGAAGGCACCGCCAGCGCCGATCTGATCGACGTTAACTATACCGGCGATCCCGATGGCGACAGGATCGACGCGCTTGACCATTCGGACGGCAGCAATGCGGATTCGGTGCTGGCCGGGGCTGGCGACGATACGATCCTCAGCGGAGCCGGCAACGACACCATCTTTGGCGGGACAGATGATGACCTGATCGCAGGCGGCACAGGGGCCGACCAGATGTTCGGCGAAGGCGGCGACGATACCTTTGTGCTGACGGACGGCTTCGGCGCGGACACGATCACCGGCGGCGAAACCGGCGAAACCCTGGGCGACACGCTCGATCTGTCCGCGACAACCGGCCCGATCACCCTCGACCTGACCGCCGCCGATGCCGAAACCGGCACCGTCAGCGATGGCACATCCACCGCCACCTTCTCCGAGATCGAGACTATCATCCTCGGCGCGGGCACCGACACGCTGGTCCTTGCCGATGGCTCTGGCCGCGATACGGTCAGCGGCTTTGCCGCCCCCACCGACAATGGCGATGGCACCTATGCCAGTGGCGATCTGCTGGATGTGACCGGCCTCACCTCGGATGGCACGACCCCTGTCACCACCGCCGATGTCACCGTCACCGACACCAATGGCGACGGCACGGGCGATGCGATCCTCACCTTCCCCGGCGGCGAGAGCCTGACGCTCGTCGGCGTGCCGATGAGCGATGTCAACAGCGTCCCCGCCCTCGTGGCAATGGGCATCCCCGACGGGCGCGACTTCGTGGTCGAGGGCACGGCAGGGGCCGATCTCATCAACGTCGATTACACCGGCGACCCCGACGGCGACCTGGTAGACGCAAACGATGCCGCCAACGGCTCGAATGACGATGTGATCGACGCGGGCGCGGGCAATGACAGCATCGACTCGGGTCTCGGGAATGACCTCATCCTCGCAGGCGCAGGCGATGACGAGATTTTCCTCGACGGCAGCCTGCAAAACGACACGATCATCGGCGGCGAGACCGAAGAGACAGCCAGCGAAGGCGACCGCATCAACTTTTCCGCCATTTCCGACGGGCTGCTGATCAATTTCACTGCCGAGGGCACCGGCACGATCACCGATGGCACCGCCACCACCGAATTCTCGGAAATCGAACGATTTCAGATGGGCACCGGGGCCGATACCGTCATCGGCTCGGACGGGGTCGAGGAAATCATCGGCAATTACGGCAATGACGTCATCTTTGCGGGCGGCGGTGACGATACGATCTTTTCCGGCTTTGACAGCGACTATGTCGATGGCGGGGACGGCAACGATTCGATCCTCTCCTCCTCGGGGTCCGATACGGTCGCGGGCGGCGCGGGCGACGACCAGATCGACCTTGGCCCAAGCGACGGCGAAACCGATCTTCTGATCCTCGCGGACGGGTCCGGCAATGATGTGGTCTCCAGCTTCGAGACCCCAACCGACAATGGCGACGGCACCTTTACCGGGCGCGACCAATTCGATGTGACCGGCCTCACCGACGCCAGCGGCAACCCGGTCACGACCGAGGATGTCGTTGTGTCACAGGACGGGGTCGGCAACGCCGTCCTCACCTTCCCCGGCGGCGAGAGCGTGACACTCGTCGGCGTGCCGATCACGGCCGTCCAGAGCGTGGATCAGCTGGTTGCCATGGGAATCCCCAGCTTCAAGGGCGATTTCATCGTTGAAGGCACCAGCAGCGCAGACCTCATCGACGCCAGCTATACCGGCGACCCGGAGGGAGACCGCATCGACAACAACGATGCCGCAGATGGTGGCAACGATGACCTCGTCTTTGCCGGGCTGGGCGACGATACCGTGTTGGGCGGCGCCGGAAATGACGAAATTCACGGCGAAGATGGCAATGACAGCGTCGACGGCGGCGCGGGCGATGACACGCTCTACGGCGCGGCGGGCAATGATACGCTCGACGGTGGCGACGGCAATGACAGCATGGAGGGCTTCACCGGCTCCGACAGCCTGTCGGGCGGCGTGGGCGACGACTATCTCGACGGTGGAACAGAGGCCGACACGCTGATCGGCGGCGATGGCAATGACACGCTGCTCGCGGGCAGCGACGTGGCCGATGACTATCTCGATGGCGGCGCGGGCAATGACAGCCTCAGCGCGGGCGGAGGCAATGACACGCTTCTGGGCGGCACCGGCGACGATGTGATCTTCGCCGCCGAAGGCGATGACCTTATCGTCATGGCCGATGATTTCGGCAATGACACGATCGACGGCTGGTCGAATGGCGCAGGCGGCGACACGCTGGATGCCAGCGCGGTCACGCAGAACACCGTGCTTGACCTGACGGTGGGCGATCCCGGCAACCCCGAACAGGGCACGCTCTCGAACGGCACCCAGACAGCGCAATTCGTCGAGATCGAGAATATCATCCTCGGTTCTGGCGACGACCTTGTGCTCGGCTCCAGCGGCAACGACAGCGTCAGCACCGGCGCGGGCGCCGATACCGTCGACGGCGGCGCGGGCGATGACAGCTTCGACATTGGCGTTGGCGATGGCGCGGTCGATACCGTCGTCTTTGCCGATGGCGACGGGGCAGATACCATCACCGGCTTTGCCGGTCCCATCGACAATGGCGACGGCACCTTTACCGGACAGGATCAGCTTGACCTCTCGGGTCTGACCGATGCCAATGGCGATCCGGTCAACGTAACCGATGTGACCGTCAGCGGCGATCTCGACGGCAACGCCGTTCTCAGCTTCCCGAATGGCGAGAGCGTCACGCTTGTGGGGGTCGATCCAGCCTCGATTTCCTCTCACGACGCGCTCGCGGCCATGGGCATCTTCCAGCCCGATTACGTGGTCGAGGGCACGGCGGGCGATGACTCCATCGACAGCGCCTATACCGGCGACCCCGAAGGCGACCGGGTGGACAATGCCGACAGCCGCACCAATGGTAACGATGATGTCATCGACGCCGGTGCAGGCAATGACCTTGTCTCCGCAGGGCTTGGCGCTGATACGGTCATGGGCGGCGACGGCAATGACACACTCTTCGGCCTCGACGGCGCCGACGTTCTCTATGGCGATGCGGGCAATGACAGCCTCGATGGCGGCATCGACGCCGATACGCTCTTTGGCGGCACCGGCGATGACACGATCAATGTCAGCCAGGGCGACAGCGTGGCAGGCGAGGAAGGCGATGATTTCTTCCGACTGACCGATCTGGGCGAGGCCGCAACCAATACCATCACCATCCTCGGTGGCGAGGGCGCGGAAACCGCCGGTGACACCCTCTGGCTGGGCGAGTTCGCCAAGAAGGCCGACATCAACTTTACCAATACCGACGATGCGGCGGGCGGGCTTGCGGGCACGTTCACCATGACCGACGGCACCATCGTCACCTTCTCGGAAATCGAGAACATCATCTGTTTCACCCCCGGTGCGCGCATTCTCACCCAATGGGGCGAACGCCCGGTCGAGAGCCTGCGCTTGGGCGACATGGTGGTGACGCGCGATCACGGGTTGCAGCCGATCCGCTGGATCGGCAAACGCAGCGTGCCGGGTCTGGGCGATTTCGCCCCCGTTTCCATCGCCTCAAGCGTGATGGGCGGACAAGCGCCGCTTCTCGTGTCGCCGCAACACCGTCTGCTCTTTACCGGCTATCAGGCCGAGTTGCTCTTTGGCGAGAGTGAGGTGTTGATTGCCTCCAAGCATATGGTCAACGGCCGCGACGTGACCATCAGCCCGCGCGACGCCGTGACCTACATCCACATCATGTTCGACCGGCACGAGATCATCTATGCCGACGGAATCGGCACCGAGAGCTTCTATGCCGGCGACATGGCGCTTGGAGCGATCGACGCGGCAGCGCGCGAAGAGCTTTTCGCGATCTTCCCGGAACTGCGCACTGCTCCCGGCCACCACCGCGACACCGTGCGCAGTTGCCTGCGCCGCCACGAGGCGCAACTCCTGACTGCTCTGGGAGAGAAAGACGCGGCCTGACCGCGCTCAGGCCGAGCGAAGCAGCGGGGCCGCGCGCCCCGCGGCCCAGGCCCGCACCGCATCGCCAAAGGCGGCAAAGAGCGGGCGGCTGACCGGATCATGCGCGGCATTGTATTCCGGGTGCCACTGCACCGAGAGCGTGAACCCCGGCGCGCCCTCGATATAAAGCGCCTCAGGCGTGCCATCCGTGGCCCATCCATCGATCACCACGCTGCGCCCCTCACGCAGAATCCCCTGCCCGTGCAGCGTGTTGGTCATCACCTCTTCCGCCCCCATCAGCCGGTGAAACACGCCACCTGCCGTAAAGCGAACCTTGTGGCGCAGGGCGAACTGTTCTTCCATCGTGCCCTCGGGGGGCATGCGGTGATTGTCGCGCCCCGGCAGATCGCGGATTTCGGGGTGAAGCGTGCCGCCCATGGCAACGTTCATCTCCTGAAAGCCCCGGCAAATGCCCAAAATCGGCTGCCCACGCTCGATACAGGCGCGCGCCAGCGGCAGGGTGATCGCATCGCGCGCACGGTCAAATGCGCCATGCGCCTCGGTCGCGGCCTCGCCATATTCCTCGGGGTGCACATTAGGCCGTCCGCCGGTCAGCATAAAACCATCGCAGGTGTCCAGCAATTCCGCCACCGAAACATAGCGCGGATCGGCGGGAATGATCAGCGGCATACAGCCCGCGACATCGGCCACCGCCGAAGAATTGATGGTGCCCCCCGCGTGGGTCGGATAGCGGTTTTCGATCTGGTACTGGTTGGCAATCACACCAACAACCGGACGTTTCATTTTTGTCTTTCCGGGCTGCGCCTGACGTTTACATATTTGTCTTAAATATAACGCAGAATGAAATAACAAAACATCAATTCGCGCACATGTTTTCGTGCGATGATGCGAAATTGCCCGAATTTCTTGCGAGGTTCTTCACTTTTTGGCGCCACCCTGACGCCGTGGGCGGGGCTGCTTCGTCACCGGTCAAACGCATCCCGACCAGCCGGGCCGTTCTCGTCCACACCAGCGATCTTGCGACTGCGCCGGCACCGCTCGCTGCAATGGCGCACCTCGTCCCAGACGCGCGCCCATTTGCGCCGCCATACCATCGGCCGCCCACAGGTGGCGCAGATCTTGACTGGCAGATCGGATTTGCGGGGCGCGCGCGGCATATCAGAGGTCCAGACTCAATTGCGCCGAGACCGCCTTGGGCTTGGCCCCCCTTGGGCGTTTGCGGCTGGCATGGCGGCGCACGATCTGCGCCGTCTTTTCATCCCCGCGATGCGTGCGCCGACAGGCCCAGACCGCCTCGCGCGCGGCCCGCGCCGCCGCGACCGGATCGACAATCGGCGCCGGATAGGCGCGCCCCAAGAGCGCCGCCGCCTCCGGCCACTCCCAAGGGCGTTGCAAACAGGCATCCGGCACCTCGGCCAATTCCGGCAACCAACGCCGCGTGAATGCCCCCGTAGGATCCTGATCCAACCCCTGTTTCACCGGGTTATAGATCCGGATGGTGTTCATCCCCGTGGTGCCCGATTGCATCTGCACCTGCGGCCAGTGAATCCCCGGCTCGTAATCGGTAAAGGCCCGCGCCAGCACCGGCCCGGTGCTGCGCCAATCAAGCCAGAGGTGATAGGACGCCACCGCCATCAGCATCGAGCGCATGCGGAAATTGAGCCATCCCGTCGCCAAGAGCGACCGCATGCAGGCATCGACAAAAGGCAACCCCGTTTCGCCCCGCGACCACGCCGCCAGCCGTGCCTCATCTGGCGCGCGCCGGCGCAGCCCCTCATAGGCGGGATGCAGGCAGCGCCGCTCGATCTCCGGCTCATCCTCCAGCTTCTGCATGAAATGATCGCGCCAGGCCAAACGCGCCTGAAACGACCGCATTGACCGCGCCCAATCCGGCCCGCGCCCGGTGGGGGCCGCCGCCCCCGCCTGCACCGCCTCGCGCAGCGACAGCGTGCCAAAGGCCAGATGCGGGCTGATCCGCGAACAGGCCCGCGCGCCGTCAAGGGGCGAGGACATCGCCCGCTGATAGCTCTCGCCGCGAGTCGTCAGGAACGACTCGAGCGCGCGCACCGCCGCGCCACGCCCGCCCCTTTGCCGCAACGGGCAAAAATCGCTCAGCCCCAAACTCTCGGCGCTTGGCAGGTCATCACTCGCCAGCACCAGCCCCCGTGCGCCCTCGGGCGGCCCCAGAACCGGCGTGCGCATGAACCCGTCGCGCGCGCCCTGCCAGACGTCGCGATTGCCCAGCCGCCGCACCACGCCCGATTGCGGCCTCTCGTGCCACCGCACCCCCTGCCCGCGTGTCCACGCGGCAACCCGCCGGTCGCGCGCATAACTCCAGAGATTGCCGGTTTCCTCATGGCTCACCAGATGCGCCACCTTGTGACGGGCGCGCAGCGCCTCCAGAACCGCCACCGCATCCCCGACGCGCAGCACAAGTCCCAGACCCAGCCCCGCCAGGTCCTCCCGCAGGCTCTCCAGACAGTCGCGGACAAATGCATACTGCCGCCCCGAGGCATCCGGCTCGGCCCATAGATCCGGCTCCACGATATAGAGCGGGATGATCGGCCCCAACCGCGCGGCATGGTGCAGCGCCGGGTGATCCTGCACCCGCAGATCGCGCTTGAACCAGAGAATGACCGGGCGTTCCATAACCCCGGAAATAGAGGCGCGCGCCCCAAAGGAAAGCCCATTGCAGCCCCCTTCCCCAACGCCTACCTTCGCGCCAAAGTCAAAGGAGAGCGCCATGAAAGATGCAGCCCCGCAGCCCGTTTATCTCGCAGATTACACGCCCCCCGCCTTTCTCGTGGACGCGGTGCATCTGACCTTTCGGCTTGCGCCCAAATCCACGCGCGTTCTCAGTCGCATCGCATTCCGCCCCAACCCCGAGGCCGCATCGCGCGATTTTTTCCTGCATGGCGAGGCGCTTACGCTCGTCTCGGCCCGTATCGACGGGGCCGACATCACACCCGAGGTGACGCCGCAGGGCCTCCGGGCCGAGGTCCCCGACGCGCCCTTCACTTTCGAGGCCGAGGTCGAGATTGATCCCGAAGGCAATACCGCCCTCGAAGGGCTCTATATGTCGAACGGCATGTATTGCACCCAATGCGAGGCCGAAGGCTTTCGCAAGATCACCTATTACCCCGACCGCCCCGATGTGATGGCCACCTTCACCGTGCGCATCGAGGGCGACATGCCGGTCCTGCTCTCCAACGGCAACCCGACCGGCTCTGGCGCGGGCTGGGCCGAATGGCACGATCCCTGGCCGAAACCCGCCTATCTCTTTGCCCTCGTCGCGGGCGATCTGGTGGCGCATACCGACACGTTCACCACCCGCTCTGGCCGCAAGGTCGCGCTCAACATCTGGGTGCGGCCGGGGGATGAGGACAAATGCGCCTTTGGCATGGAGGCGCTCAAGAAATCCATGGCTTGGGACGAAGAGGTCTACGGGCGCGAATATGACCTCGATCTCTTCAATATCGTCGCCGTGGACGATTTCAACATGGGCGCGATGGAGAACAAGGGCTTGAACATTTTCAACTCCTCTTGCGTCTTATCCACAGCAGAGACCGCAACAGATGCCAATTTCGAACGTATCGAGGCGATTGTCGCGCATGAGTATTTCCACAACTGGACCGGCAACCGCATCACCTGCCGCGACTG